>CALCCV010000643.1 GCA_937900305.1 uncultured Pseudobdellovibrionaceae bacterium
CTACACAGGCGAAGACACTCTTTCCCTACACGACGCTCTTCCGATCTCACGGATGCCGGAGCTGTATTTCTGAATGCGTGTCGCTCGACGCTCCAGGCAGCCCATTATGCCGCTCGCGTTGCATCCGAGTTGGGTCAAAAGAAAGCTGAAACCAAGCTTCGAATTTCGGTAGACCCGTTGGCTCCACTCGAGGTTATTGAGATCCTTGTTCAGGAGTGCGCGAGGCCACTGGTACCGGTCACCTTGGTGCTCGACAAATCCATTTTGCAAGGAAGTTACCAGGGTCTCATTTCGGGAACTGTCGATTTAGCCTTTGCGCCATGCCCGCAGGACGAAGCCCAACTTGAAAAAATTGTTCTGAGCACAGTAACGCTCGTGGGAGCCGTTTCTCGCAAATTGCTGGCAGAAAAGCATCGAGTGACCGCCGCCTTTTTAAAGAAAGGCGCGCAGATTTTAGTTTACGACAAAAGTTTTGACGAGCCACCAGATGGCCTTTTGCCAAAAGCTCTCTACGAAGGGGGAGGTCCAAAGGTCTTTGTGCCTGATCATTTCACAAAGCTTCGCTTAATTCAAAACGGTATGGGCTGGGGACGAATTTCAAAATCTGAATTTGTTCAAAGTAAAGATCTCGTTTTAATCGATAAAAACCTGTGTGAGCCAATAGATCTAGAGATTTGCTTGCTTCGACCGAAACACAAACCAATAGGCCCCATCGCCCGGATCATCTGGCAAATTTTCGAGAAACGTCAACATTCGAAATTCAATTGAATGGTGAACTGCGGATGGATGGCGAACTACGGGGTTTGAGGTTGATTTCGAAATCCGATTTGAAATCTTTCCCTCGCGTTGCTGTCGAGAAATTTGACAGAGGTCATTTTCATTTAACTCCCGAGAGAGCTCTGGTACTCTGCCGAAAACGGAGAGTGAAATGATGATGATTCGAAATTTGATGCCTCTCATTCTGTGCAGTTTTTTCGTTGCTGGCGCGGCAGTTGTATCGCAAGCCCAAGTTCACACTCAGATTTCAGACAAAGAAATGTTCGTAGCCACTTGGCTTGGTGATGTCGTGTATGTCCGTGTACAAACGCCTGCTCCCGCGAATAATCAGGGAAGAGGCAGCTATCTCTTGATTCACGGAGTCTCCGACACCAGCGAGACTTTTGACTCGGTCGCCGCTCGCCTTCTTGCCTCAGGCCATCAGGTGGCCCGAATGGATTTGTTGGGTCACGGTCGCACTCTGACTGAATCCTTGCGGCAAGGTCATCCGACGCCCCATGAAATTTCGATGGCGTCCCAGGCCCAAGCCGTCGCCGCCGTAGTCAAAGCGTTGAATCTAAAAAACTTTGTTCTTGTGGGACACTCGTATGGAGGCGCTGTTGTCACAGCCGCGGCAGGTTTAGCTGAAGTTTCGAAAAAATTGAAGGCCCTGCACTTGCTAGCTCCATTTGTTTATCGAGCGGACCATATGAGCCTTCACGCAAATTTACCTTACACAAATTGGGATTGGGCAGTGCAAGGGCTGTCTTTCCCAGCGCCCTGCGATCTCATTTACGAGACTTGCGTGGTGCCGGGACTGCGTGATTTCTATCATCGTGTTTTGGTCAAACGCTGGAAGTGGAATCCGGATAAACTTTCAGACGAGCAGAAGCAGAAGCTCGAGGTCGTCATTGATGGCGCGGTTGCAGCGACTCGTGGGATGCGACCTTTTTACACCGCCGTTGAAATCAAGCAGATTGCGCCCGAAATTCCAACTCATCTGACCGTTGCAAAAGAGGATCAGTTGATTCCATTGGTGGTTGAAGAAGCTTTGCACAAAGTCATCCAAACGGTGTCACCATCTGGCCACTATCAAGTTTTGGAAGGAACTCACATGTTTCACCAAGAGCATCCCGAACAGATCGTCCAGATGCTCGAGGTAAAAGATTAAAGAACTAAAAGAATATAAGGAATTTAAATAATCTAAAACTAAAATACGGTGTTTAGGGAAGCGCTCACCCAAGATTTGATATCTAGGCGAAGGTCATCTTTATTAATGGCACCTTGAGCGACGGGTACGCCAGCTTCTAGGCTTGCCGATACTCTTGACCATTGAGCCGTCTGAACTTTTACAGTCAGACTCGTATCCCAATTCACTTGCGGAGCGTGATAGTATTGGTGGCCGTCACCTTGAACATTGGGGTCGACGGGCGACGCATAGGCATTGTTTAATTCATACTTTTCATCACGGCCCTGAACCTTATCGCGAATTTTATAATTTGCGATTGCGCCAGTTGAAATGTAGGGATTGAATTGATATTTTCCAGAAAGCGTTGTCATCGCCTCGTTGCCGAGGGCATAGCCATTGGCATTTTTTCCGCTTCGTGCTGTTAACTGTCCACGAACGTCTGCGGCCCAACCACCTTCCGCGTAGCGATACGTTAAACCTCCGATAGCATCGACAGTTCCTGATCCAGGTTGCATGTTGTAGGCAGCTCGTTGAGCTGGTGCCGACGTAAAGAAGGTATCAATTCGGCCAGTCGGAAGGGTGGCGCCGACATCGTAACTTAAACTTTGCGAACCTTCGCTAAAAATAGGACTGATGCCCATCAGACGCAAATCTCCGAGTCCTTCGGTAAAATCTTTCGTTCGAAAATTCAAACCCTGGGCCGTCGGCTCATAGACAGTTTCGATCATATTTTTGATGTACGGAGCTATCGCCAGTAACGTCCAATCAGCGCTATAGAGCCAGGTCCCTGTGAGGACGTGCAAATCGACGGTCGACTTATCAAACTTATAGATTCCCGTGTTCGCCGAAGACTCGCCCTGGAGGTCGTACTTCGCATAGGTATAAGTGAAAATGAACTTTGGAATCTCAAGCGCAGGTTGAACCGCTTCGATCGGTGTGACCGAGGTGGCCTCTTTTTCCCCTTCCGCAGCTCCTGCCAAATTTGCAATTCCCATAAAACCGACCATCAGCCCCGCTCTAAAAATTTTCATCATTTCCCCTTTGATTAGATTTTTTGTTCTAAAAAAGCTGTCTCGACGAGAAGAGCCCGGGGACCATTGGCCGTCAAGCGCTCGCTGTCTGGCGAACTTTGTTCCCCAAAAATATGTGAAGTGCAAATGCTCTATATGAGCCGAAGCGGCCTGCCGAACCGGAGGGAAGCTAAAACTAAAACTGGGACTTGGCCTGTGGCTGGGACTGGGTCGCAACTTAAACTGAAATTTTGGAGATTTTGGATTCGATTTTGCAATTCCCGTCCTTATGGTGAAACTTCCAAGATCATTTTCATTTCTTCTCTGGATTCTTGTATTTGCTGTTCAGACTTTTGACGGCCGTACAGCATTTGGGAAATTCTCAGAGATTGCTCCGGCCGCGGATTCGTCTCAAATTCAGTTTTTTGAAGCGCCAGAGTTAAAGCTCAAAGAAGCTGCCTTGGAAATTCCTTTGAAACTGGAGGGCATCTCCGTTGGCCACTTGGGAATTGACGATTTGATTTCAAAAATTCAGAGACTAAGTTTTTTAGCGACCAATGTTTTTCTAATCGGTTCGGGGGAGGAGCGAGCGACATCGATTTATTTAAAACGCGGTGGAAAAGGGCTCATTGTCTTCAACGCATCGACGGCCTCGGAGATCCCAGAAGAGATCAAACCTTACATGCTCCTGCACGAAGCGCTCGGAGCCCTCGGTTACCCTGACGAAAATTATCAGATGACTTCTGGATTTTATGTCCTCCTTCATCCCGAAGTTCCGCTCGACAAACGTTTGCTCATTCAAACCTATTTCACCAACATCGCCATGATTCCCGAAGATCGAGTTTATGCCGAAGGAAAAAAAGGCGGGGTAACAAGTCTCGGTGGAGGCGGCGATTACGTAGCTCTTCAGTTTAAATTAGATTCTCTCCGTAAAGCTCAAGCCAAGTGCGAACAGTCGCACTTGCAAGCAACAAAATGCCAAAGACTCTTTTTGAAAATCATAGACGCAAAGATTGAAGTCGACTGGCGAATCAGCGGTTTTACATCAGAGGTTTCAAGTAAAAGGATTACCATCTCTGCCTTTGCGATGCGATATCGTGAGGTGTCTCAAATCTGGGTCGAAAATACGAATGGCGAAAATTCTGGAGGGAGCGAAAATAGAAATAGAAATAGAAATGGAGATGGAGCTAGAGAGGGGGAAGGA
>CALCCV010000644.1 GCA_937900305.1 uncultured Pseudobdellovibrionaceae bacterium
CTTGCGCTTAGTGCGGGTTGCGAACGATTCAAAAATTCGGCGGCAGCCCGGAAGCTGCCCTGTTCCACAATGGCTTGCATGGTTTCTAGCTGGTCCAAAGTCATGGGGGTTTCCTTTATCAAATGGCGACAGTCATAAATTATAAGATCAAGAACATCCTACACGAATCAATGTTAAATGATCATTAAAATCGATCATTATTATAAATAATGAGTATTATCTTCTATCGTTTAAAATAGCTACTCTGTTCTTGGGTTTGAAAGTACGGAAACAGAGTTTCGAATTTCACCTGATTCGAGAGGACTGATCCGCAAACTACTCCAACCCTTCTACCTAACCGAGGAGATACACCATGATGACCATTCGCCGATCCCAAGAACGTGGCACCGCCGACCACGGCTGGCTCAAATCTCGCCACACCTTTTCGTTTGCAGACTATTATGATCCGAAGCAAATGGGGTTTAGCGTTTTGCGAGTGATAAATGAAGACCGTATCGAAGGTGGATCTGGCTTTGGTGCCCACGGCCACCGTGACATGGAAATCATTTCTTACGTGATTGATGGAGCATTAGATCACAAAGACTCTATGGGAACGAAAGCCACCATCCGACCTGGCGAAGTTCAACGCATGAGCGCCGGAACTGGAGTTCGTCACTCTGAGTTCAATCATCTTCTTGAACAGACGACTCACTTTTTACAGATTTGGATTGTGCCTGAGAAGCTGGGTATCGAACCAAGCTACGACCAGCGTTCGTTTCAAAATGATTTTTCGTGCAGCGATTTAATTTTGGTGGCTTCAAAGCAAGGGCGCAATGGGTCGGTCTCTATCAACCAAGATGTCGACATGTACGCTTGCAAAGCCCAAAACGATGGCGAAAAGAAACTTCAAACCTTTTCTCACCGCCACATCTGGATTCAGGTTATCAAGGGAACCGTAAAGGTGGAAGGCACCGAACTAAATCCAGGTGACGGAGCGGGCCTTGAAAAAATCGAAGCTGTTAACTTGACCTGGAGTCAGGGTGCCGAGTTTCTGGTTTTTGATTTGCCATAAGTGCGCATTTATAAATTTAAAAATGTCTAAATGGCACCGATGACGTTCGTGTCGGTGCCACTTAGATTTTAGTCAATTTAAGCTCGCAACTTTCATTTTCAATCGTCAACAGTTTGCGACCCTGCTTTGCAATACGAAGAAGAAATTTTGAACTGTCCTCTGTCCGCTGGATGGTAAGTGTTGTTTGGCTCCAAAAAAATCCCTCCTCAGTCGGACCCTCGCCGGCCCGAGTCCAGCTGTGTTGATACTGATGGACAACCCTGGCCGCGCTGCTATCTCCGCCGAAGGAAATGGAATTTTCTGCATTGCCACCAAATCGGTTACTCAAGTTCAAGTTGACCCTGAGATTGGGTGTTCCTATAGGCACCGTAGCTTCCAAATACCATCTAGGTGGTTCTAAATAAAAACCTGAACTCTCCTGAAAAATTTGAATTTTGTTAACGTGAGCCCATTGCGAAAGATCCGCGTGACAACTTTCTGAATGCACTTCGTAAGTTCCAGCAAAATGTGACCAAGGCGCCGGCTCCGGATGAGGCAGCCACGGTGCAGGAAATTCCCGCAGTGGGCGATAGATTGCGAAAGTTAGATCTAAGGCTTTTTCGATATAATAGTCGGTAAGGGTACTGAAAATATATTCAACTTCAGCTTGAAAGTCTGCAAAAGTTTGAATTTTTGGAAAGCTGATTCGATCCGCAAATTGGTTTCCATCCATCTGATAAGAGCTGCCCAGGGCCTTCGCAGCTTCTCGGGCACTTAGGCTCACGCGATCTAAGTAAATTAAATCATATTTAGATGGCTCACTTGGTTCAAATCGAGCGGTTGCATCGGACTGGATATAGGTGAACCAAAGGCGCCACTTCAGCTGCAATATTTTTAGGAAGTCGCTCTCCTCCGCGGTAAAAAGGGAAGAATCGAGCGTGGAGTCAAAAGAAAAACCCAGGCGCCCAAACAATTCGTCCCACCATTGCACCATATTTGAAATGTCAATTTTGATGGCCAATTGTTTCACCTCAATGGGAAGCGACGGGTCCCTCAACTTATGAAACACGTTAACAATAGACAAAAGACGAGCTTTAGCACCGTTGAGGGTTTCTAGTCGCGAGTTCGCATAGGTCTCGAAAGCGGTGTCTTTCAAATCTTGCAACTGGGCCACCGCCCTTTTTTGCAATTCCACAGCTTCTTTTTCATCGGCGCCGACCAAGTGGCTCAGCTCATGAATCACTAAAGCCAATACCTCTGTTCGAACTTGTTCTGGCGATAGCTTTGGTGCAATGGTGAATGAACTTATACAGATTGTGCCCGGAAAGCTGGCGTAGATACTGCCATCCACTGGCAGTCCTTCGTGATCGAAACAAGGTTTGGTGTCCGCCACTTCGAGATCGGTGGATTCCAATACCGTCAGCAAGTTTGGTGTCCCACCGAACATTTTTTTGTGGAGATCCGAGCTTGAGAATTTGTCATTTTCCCACCCTCTCAAGAAAATACGTAAATCGCCTCGAGCTAATTGCAACGCTCGCGCAATGTCGTAGCGGGATGCAGGCGTCGCCGGAAGTGTTCCGCCACCTCCTCCACTAATTCCACCTTCTGAAGATGTTGCTGGCGGGGCTTCAGCCGAGCCCGGAATGGGAGTGACCTCGGACGGATTCGTCGGGAGAGGAGACGGGTTCGCATCCACTCCGCCCGTCGCTCCTGTCCCTCCATTCCAGCAGGCCGTTAAAAAGGCAAAGGCGGCGGCGAGGATTGATGTTCTGATTAAATTTTTCGAAAAAATCATATTCATAACTGTCCCTATTAAAAGATTGTTCATGGGTATTCAACCAAACTCCCTGTTGAATCCGCCTCCACCTATAGAGAGATCGCCGTTCGCGCGATAGACCTTATTTACTAAAAACGGATGTTTAATCTTTAGTATTGCTAAATTTTTTGAATTAACTTATTGAATTTACTTGAAATTAGTCACTATGAAACATCCATCAAATTCTCCGAAAGGTTTCGTATGATTTTCGAAGCAACAAGTTACCGCGAAGCGATCAAGACCTGGCTCCATCAAAAGCCGAACCATGGCCGCGGCTGGCGCACCAAGATGGCCGATGCGATGGGTTGTCGGCAGGCGTTCCTAACGCATGTGATGGGGGGAACCAATGATCTGAGCCTAGAGCAGAGTGAAGCCCTCGCCAGATTCATGAATTTGAACTTTGAAGAGACGGAATACTTTCTACTGCTGGTGCAACTCGACCGCGCAGGAACAACTAAGCTAAAAACACATTTAAAGAAGATTCAGAAAGAAAAATTGAGCCGATATCACGAGCTCAAAAATCGAGTTCGCATTTCAACGACCGTGAGTCGAGAAGACGAAACAATCTATTACTCCCAATGGTACTATTCAGCGATTCATACGCTTTTAACGATTCCCGAAGTGCGCTACGCTGAGGACATTGAAAAGCGAATCCGTCTGCCCATAGACACCATTTTGCAAGCCTTGGAGTTTTTAGAGTCTCGCGGATTCATCAAAAAGAGTGGAAATGAATACTCGTCGGGCAATGTCTCACTGCATTTGGCCAAAAGCTCGCCGCTCATTCATCATCATCACACCAATTGGCGCCTGCGAGCGATTCAGTCTTTTGGTCAAGAGCAAGGGACTGATCTTCACTATTCCGCCTGCATGTCGATCGCTGAAAAAGATCTCCCGAAAGTTCAGGCCTGCCTGTCAAAAGCGTTGGAACAAATCGCGGCGATTGTGAAACCTTCAAAAGAAGAAAGGCTCATGGGCTTATGCATGGATTTTTTTAATATGGGATAATGCAAAAGATGACCGCCCAAGTTGCTTCTCACTGAACATTCAGAAAGGATGAGCCATGATGAGAATTACGGCCCTGCGCTGGGTCCCAAAATTTGCGCAAGGATATGTTCGAGACCTTAGGGTTCGCTGGGCTTGCGAGGAGGCCGGTCTCCCGTATGACCTTCGCTTGATCGATCGAGCGCAGCAAGCTTCGCCAAACTATCGCCGCGAGCAACCTTTTGGCCAAGTACCGGTCCTTGAGGATGGCAACCTGACGCTGTTCGAAACAGGCGCGATCCTTCTTCACATCGGCGAAAAATCTGAAGCTCTGATTCCGAAAGAGGCTGCGGCCAAAGCCCGAGTGACAACTTGGATGTTTGCAGCGTTGAACTCTATCGAACCCTTTGTTCAAAATCTGACCGAAGTGGATATATTCCATTCTCAAGAAGAATGGGCCAAAAGCCGCAGGCCCGTGGTGGTTGAGGCTCTCAAAAATCGATTGGCTGCGCTGAACACTTGGCTCGACGGTCGAGATTATCTCGAAGAGAGGTTCACGGTAGCCGACCTCCTGATGACAACGGTTTTACGGGATGTTCCTGAGGACGGTGTGCTCGAAGATTTTCCGAGACTTCTAGAGTATAGACGGCAAGGGGAGGCACGCCCTGGATTTCGCAAAGCACTGGCTAGCCAGCTTAAAAACTTTGCCGATAATGCCCCGAGCTGAGAGACAATCCAAACTGAAGAACTCAACTCACAGTTTGGATTTAACGAAAACTCAAATAAAAATCAAAATTTAGAGGCAAGTTGCAGCAACAATCTCGTAAACAGAGCCAGTTTCTTTCAACTCATAACTGCCAGTGCCGCTGCACAAATCATGGATAGATCCCACGGCAATTTGAAATTCCATTCCACCAGAAACGATGAAATGCAACTCAGCACCCCCAGAGCCATTGCGAACCTCTGTTGTGCCAAGGATGAAAATTTCCTCAGAAGCGCCAGGCGAAGTGGGTTTCATTTGTCTTGCCAACTCTTGAGCTTGGTTTTCAGCATAGCGAGACTCGTAAGCAAACGAAGTTGAACAAGCCAAAGTCAAAAGTACAGATGCCATTACATATTTCATGGGGGTTCCTTTCGAGGAGGGTTAGTGAGTTACTTGTTAAAGTGGTCCAGGTATTTCTACACCAGGACACTCACTTTTATCCACTACTCCATCATCTGGTGAAATTTTGAAAGGACTGTTAAGTATTTTGACATGCGTTTGCCTCCCGCAAACTCTGCTCCCAAGTGTCAGTTCTCGCGAGTCGCTGAGGGCGGCCTCATCACCGGAGATGTCTACGCCTGGGGTGCCCAACTTGTCGAAGGTGAGGATCCTTTACCTTACCAAAGTACATTCGGAAGTTGTCTCCGATAGAGTTGCCCACCTGTTTGCTTTCCTACGATGCAAAACTCCGAATATGTCCTTAACTTATTGAAACAACTTAAATTAATTTCTAAAAAAGGTACCTCGCATATCACAACAACGCAGTGCATAATTACTCATCGCCTGCTAATCACAGCCGGCAGTTTATCCCCCAAGGAGTACGTATGAAAACTGTTTTAATCGCTCTGATGGTCATCGTTGGCATCAACGCTCACGCCATTTCGCCAGATTGCCAAAATGCTCTTAGAGATTTGAAATCCGTTTTTACGGGTGAAGAGGTTTTACACGCCACAAATTTTTCAGCACTTACAGATGTGCAAAGCGACTTGCTCCAGGCCGCAACATCTATCAAAAATTCTTTCGACATCAAAAAGCCAGAGGTGGTCGAGCAATATCTTAAAAGCACCGCCGATACCTACAAAGACTTTGTGTTTCATCAAACCATCGTTTGGAATTCTCAAAAAGAACTTCGAGGTCTCGTCACTAAAGAACTTCAAGATTGCATGAAATAGATTCGGCAAAATATTTCTATCTCGAATGGACCCACAACGGGTCCATTTTTACCTAAACCTCTCCAACCGGATTGGTTTTTAAAATCATTTTTGCGCCTTCACTCCATCTCCAACGCAACTTTGATTTCGAAAAATCGATCTTGGCGGCCGCGGCGATCGGACTGTTTCGCCACCGGTGCAAAGCTTTTTTTAATGTCATTCGCGACGACTCTGTATAAATCTGATCCCAAACATCGTCCCAAATTTCGGCTACGAGACCGCCAAATTCGCATCGTTTAGCGATCGCCAGCGAAAAAGACGACATCAACTTTGGCATATCCGACATCAATTGTGATTGATCATTTCCGGAAAATACAATCGACGGGAGATCCGACGAGTGCAAACGCCACCGACGAATCACTTTGTCAGTCACTTCAAAAACTCCCTTTGAATAGATCGGAAGAGCGTCGTGTAGGGAAAGAG
>CALCCV010000645.1 GCA_937900305.1 uncultured Pseudobdellovibrionaceae bacterium
TCGCTCGCGAAGTGGGAATCGAGGGTAAACTGGGCGGGCAAGCGAAAGTTCCGGGAGCCTACGGAATTTGGAAAGATCTCACCGACAACGTCAACCAGCTCGCCGGAAATTTAACAACTCAAGTTCGAGCTATCGCCGAAGTTTCAACGGCAGTTACGAAAGGTGATCTCACTCGGTCCATCACAGTCGAAGCCGAAGGCGAAGTGGCCGCGCTGAAGGACAACATCAATCAAATGATCGCCAACCTAAAAGAAACCACCCAAAAGAACACCGAGCAAGACTGGCTGAAAACAAATCTCGCAAAATTTTCAAGCATGATGCAAGGGCAACGAAGCATCGTCTCCGTAGCGCAATTGATTATGTCGGAACTGACTCCCCTCGTGGATGCTCAACTCGGTGCCTTTTTTATGATGGAGCCCGAAAAGGAAGACGGAGGTTTGTACCTCATCGCAAGTTACGCTTTCACCGAGCGCAAAGGTGTCTCAAATCGGTTTAAACTAAAAGAGAGTTTAGTGGGTCAATGCGGCTTCGAGAAAAAAAGAATATTGCTCTCGAACTCGGGCGAAGACTATCGAATGATCGCCTCGAGTCTGACATCTTTTTCTCCAAAAAATATCATCGTCCTGCCCGTCATGTTTGAAGGAGAGTTGAAAGCTGTTATTGAACTCTGTTCAACTCGCACTTTCACCCAGAACTACATCAACTTCTTGGACCAACTCATGGACAGCATCGGTGTCATTGTGAATATGATTTCTTCCAGCATGAGAACGGAAGAGCTTCTGCAAGAGTTGAAAAAATCCAATGCCGAACTCGAAGCGCAAGCCACCGAGCTTGAAGAGAAAGCGAAATTGCTCGAACTTAAAAACCAAGAGGTCGAACTGGCTTCACGCTCGTTAGAAGAAAAGGCCGAACAGCTGTCTCTGATTTCCAAATACAAATCGGAATTTTTGGCCAACATGTCTCATGAACTGCGAACTCCGCTGAACAGTTTGTTGATTCTGTCTCGAACTCTCGCCGAAAATAAAGATCGCAATTTGACCGGCGATCAAGTGAAGTACGCGAGCACCGTGCATTCGGCCGGCCAAGATTTGCTGGGGCTGATCAACGAGATTCTCGATCTGTCGAAAGTGGAAGCTGGCAAAATGCACGTGAACCCAAAAACCGTGGGGCTGAAGGAGATCAAAGAATATCTGGATCAAACATTCAGTCCTGTGGCCGAACACAAAGGTTTGGATTTCACGGTGGAAATGGACACCGATTTGCCCCGCCAAATGTTCACTGACGAAAGCCGCTTGCACCAAATTCTCAAAAATCTTTTGTCGAATGCCTTTAAGTTTACAGAAAAAGGCAGCGTGAAAATGCGAGTTTTTGTGGAAGAGACATCGAAAGAGATTCGTTCCAAATTTCCAGCTCGGTGTCAGATCGTTTTCTCGGTGGTCGATACAGGAATTGGCATCCCGCTGGACAAACAGAAGATGATTTTCGAAGCCTTTCAGCAAGCTGATGGAACCACCAGTCGAAAATACGGCGGCACTGGTTTAGGTCTCACGATCAGCCGAGAAATCGCGCGGCTCTTGGGTGGACACATTGAGGTACAGAGTGAACCGAGTCGCGGCAGTGTGTTCAGCTTGTATCTTCCTCAGCTTTACGCCGGCCCCGAAGCCCTTCCCGAAGACAGCAGCTTGAGTCATTACGCCACTGAAACCGAAACGCTTCCCAAAAACGCTGATTTCGCGGGAAAAAAGATTCTGATCATTGACGATGACATGAGAAATGTTTTTGCATTGACCAGCATTTTAAAACCTCGCGACATGGAAGTGCATTATGCTGAAAATGGTCGCCAAGGTTTGCAGGTGCTGCTTGAACATCCCGAAACTGATTTGGTGTTGATGGATACGATGATGCCTGAAATGGGTGGCCTCGAAGCCACTCGCGTGATCCGACAAAACGAAAGATTTGCCGAATTGCCCATCATCTCTTTGACAGCGAAAGCCATGAAGGGGGATCGTGAGAAATGTCTGGAAGCAGGTGCTACCGATTATGTTACGAAACCTGTGGACGAGGAACATCTATTGGCGGTCATGTACAAATGGCTTAAGAAGGGTCACTGATGGGAAGCGGCCCGCAACGCACGGATATCTTGATCACCGACGATCGATCCGACAGTTTGATCGCTCTTGAAGCGCTATTAAATTTACCCCACTACAATTTGGTGCAAGCCAGTTCAGGACGTCAGGCGATCGAGCGACTTAAACATTTTGATTTTGCCGTGATCTTGATGGACGTGCAGATGCCTGAAATGGATGGTTTTCAAACTGTCGCTAAGATCAAAGAAATGGCGGAGTTCAAACACATTCCCGTCATCTTTATTACGGCCATCGATAAAGATGAACGTTATGTATACAAAGGCTATGAGTCGGGCGCCGTTGACTATGTATTCAAGCCTTTTGATCCACAGATTTTAAAATCTAAAGTTTCTGTTTTTGTCGAGCTTCATCAAAAAAATAGAATCTTGCTGGAACAGTCCTTGCGATTGCAGGAACATGAACGCAATCGACGTATGCAGGAGCTCGCGCAGCAGGATCTAGAAAACTTGATGCGCTATCGAAGCCTTGCCAATGCAATACCCCACATCGTATGGCGCGCAGACTCGGCCAGCCGCGTAGATTATTTGAATCAAGAATGGGTGGACTACACTGGACGCAAATCTAGCGAAAGTCTTGGCAGCCGCTGGCTGAGCTCCTTTCACCCGGACGACATTTCAAATTTAATGACAACATGGCGATCCGCTCTGCGCCAACACTCGGCATTCGAGTTGGAATCTCGCATCCAAGCTGCCAATGGCGAATATCGCTTTCACATTGTCAAAGCTTCCCCCGAGCGCAACGCTCAAGAGGAAATCATCGGTTGGCTCGGCACCTGCACTGACATCGAAGAACGCAAACGATTCATCGACGAACTCGCCAACGCCAAAGTCATGGCCGAAGCCGCCAGCGAAGCAAAGACAAACTTTCTTGCAAATATGTCTCACGAAATTCGCACTCCGCTCAACGCCGTCTTGGGATTTGCAGACCTAATGCTCAACACAGATTGCGACGAAGACGAGCGCACTTCCGGGCTAACAACCATTCGTCGCAACGGCCAGCTTTTACTAAAAATTATCGACGAAGTCTTAGATCTTTCAAAAATCGAAGCCGGCCATTTGCAAATTGAAAAATCCGAAGTCGATCTCAATCGTATATTTTCTGAAATGCACAATTTGCTTGGCCAACGGGCCAAAGACAAAAACTTGGTGTTGACTTTCCATTCGTCGAGCGACATTCCAAGATACATTTCCACAGACCCAACACGCCTAAAACAAATTCTCATCAACGTCATCGGCAACGCCATCAAATTTACCAATCGCGGATCCGTAGATGTTGAAATGTCTTACGATCAACCTGAGTTAAAAGTCGCTGTCGCCGACAGCGGCATCGGCATTGATCCCGAAAAGGCTCATCTTTTATTTCAACCCTTCACGCAAATGGACAACTCCCGCACTCGTGAATTTGGGGGATCTGGTTTGGGACTGGCTCTGTCGAGACGCCTAGCCCGCGCACTTGGCGGAAATATTGAGCTCAAAGCGACATCACTCAATGGCGGCGCGCGATTCTTAATCACAATTGAAGCCCCGGCCCGAGCTCAATCC
The DNA here is from genome assembly GCA_937900305.1 of uncultured Pseudobdellovibrionaceae bacterium. GTDB lineage: Bacteria > Bdellovibrionota > Bdellovibrionia > Bdellovibrionales > Bdellovibrionaceae > CALCCV01. The sequence continues at coordinate 3,689 of CALCCV010000645.1, forward strand.
GATCACTTTGCACCCTCAAAACAAGATTCGATGGCGACTCAACCTGGCGACATAAAAAAACTGGAAGGTGTCAAAGTTTTGTTAGTCGAAGATTCGCAAGACAATCAAATCCTCACTTCCAGATTTTTGACCTTAGCCGGAGCCCATGTCGACATCGCCCAAGACGGCATCGAAGGCATCGCATTGGCGCAGACTCTGAGTCACGACATCATATTGATGGACATTCAAATGCCCAACCTGGATGGCTACTCTGCCACTTCCCGCTTACGCAAACAGGGCTACGATCGGCCCATCATCGCCCTCACTGCCCACGCCCTGAAAGAAGAAAAGATGAAATGTCTCGCCGTCGGCTGCAATGCCTATCTCTCCAAGCCCATCGACCGAATCAACCTCATCGAGCAAATCCGAAAGTGTCTAGCCGAGGGCCCAACCACCTTCATCCCCAGCTCCGACGCCTCCATTTAAAGAAGAGCCAACCGCGAAAATCTGCCCCATTTTTGCGATGAGTTTCTCAATCGTCCGCAGCTGATTTAGAAGAAAACGCCGTAGTTCATTGCCATGCCGGCGTCGAATCCAGCGACGGTGTTTTCCTTCGCGGGGATTTGCCAAGTGTCGAAGAGCGCTTTGAAACCGATTTCTTGTGCCTCGTTTTGTCCGAAGACGAAGGTCACTGCGACGCGGGTGTTTGTGTACACACCAAAGCCAGAGATGTCTTCGATGCGGTCCTCGTAATGGGCGTTTGAAACATTGTAGTTTCCACCCAACAAAAACGCCATTGAGAAAAACGAATGCTCATGCATGAGCACGGTTAGCCCGAGGCCGGCGCCCGCACCCAAACCCACGGAAGAAATTTGCGAAAGCGAAGAAGCGGTACCAAAAGCGGACTGACGAGCCAGAGGAATAAAAGGGGATTCGGCATAAATATTTTGGCGACCAGCTTCGACACTCAGTAAAACATCGAGCGAGCTGTCCCCAACTTCGGGAGAAACAGCGGAGGTGTAAAAATTGGCCAGGGAATTGGGTCGATCCGCGCCACCCCAAACTGGATCGCCAAAGACCCAGCGAGCCCTGAAGTCACTGTAGTTCATATCGGTTCGTGCAATTCTCACTTTCGATTGAGGAAATGCCGCGGTTTCTAGATCGGTTTGCATTCCCGAAAGTTTTTGACTCGAAATTTCCCAGAGAGTGTGATCGAGCAATAGACCTAAGTGAAAAATTTCATTTTTCGTCGAAGGTAGATCTCGATTGGAATCTAAACTCGCCGCCGCCAGAGTGTGACTGTATGAAAATCCAATTCCTTTGTAACCGATGTAAATAGTGCCTTCGAGGCTGGGACTGGGGCTGTAATCAATTTGCGCCAGCGGATCTTTTGTTTCCGAATTTTTTTCTCCCGTAGCTAACTGGAATCCTCGGATCGGGCCGCTCAGTTTAGAGCTGACTCGCCAGTCATTAGAGACTCCGCTGGATGGGCTCTCCCCACGCAAAGTAGATTGAGAAGGAGGAAGTGAGTCACTCGTCTGTGCAAGCGCCAGGCCGCTAGTAGAAAAAACAACGTAGCCGCCCACAAGCAAATTTTTGCAACAAAGATTCATCCTTAGTTTCATGAAATCAACGCTAACAAGGCTTTTGGAAAAACGTCGTCAAAAAGGCAATGCGTTGCAAATCTTTGCTCAGCATTAATTTGGCAGCGAATGGGTTTGAAAAATGCCGGCCTCCCAAATTGTGACGTGCGGGCCTTCAAACCAACTGCCAAGATTGATCGATCGCGTCTGTCGACCCTTCACAAAAATTTCGACGTCGTCTTGAACATGCATGTGACCAGTCACAATCACATCAAAGGGACGCTCTAGAAAACTGCGCTCGGCATGTTCACGAATCATCGTGCGCAATTCACTCGCAGCAATCGGACGACGAGATCCTGCTTCTCGACTTTTGCGAGAAAGCCCGTCGCCAATCGATCGCCAAAATCGACCGGGCAAAATTTTGGCGAGTGGACGAATCAATCCGTGTCTAACGAATCCTCGAAACTTTAGATAACTTTTGTCATTCAAATTGATGAGATCACCATGCTCGAGGCGAAAAATGACACCCTCAAAATTCAAATACTGAGCTGAATTGTAAACCGTAATTCCGTAGCGATGGCGCCAAAACCAATGAATGTGAAGATCATGATTTCCCTCGAAATAGAGAATTTCCCAGTTCAGTTTTTTCAAATTGAGGATGGCGGTGACGACCCGTTGATGTCGACGTAAAAATAACGAATGATCCGCGAGCCAAAAGTCAAAAATATCACCCAGCAGACACAGCCGACCGCGCGAAGAATTAGCGGCCAGACTTTCCAGGTAACCTGCGAAGATTTGGGACGGACGATCTTCGTCGTTTTTGAGATGGAGATCCGAAAAAAAATATGTTTTCACTGCACTTCGGCTTCATCGCCGGCGCTATCGATTGGCGTCGTGGCTTTGTTTTTTACGGATGAAAGCAGGCACCTCTAAATTCTGCGAGCTAAAGGGTGCACTCAAAATTTCACGAGCCATCTAG
>CALCCV010000646.1 GCA_937900305.1 uncultured Pseudobdellovibrionaceae bacterium
CTCTTTCCCTACACGACGCTCTTCCGATCTAGAAATCGGGGCCACCGACCGCTTGATGGCCTACCTTCGCTCGCTGGGCGCAAGTCCTGCGCTGCTAGCAAATCCGGAGTTTTCAGTTCGCGAGCGCAAGGGTGTGCTATGGATGTCCCGAGACACCGTCAAACATCTCGAACTTTTTGAAACTTATAAAGGGGATGGCGCAGGAAGTTTGTTTTCTCATTTGAATCGAACGGAAACTCCATTGGGTGCGAGAAGATTGAAGCAATGGCTCCGCTATCCACTCTTGAGTGCTAAAGAGATTTCGCATCGGCAAAGTCGAGTGCGAGATTGGCTCGCCAATTTAGATGATTTGCATCGGCTGCAGCGTCAACTGCGCCAGTTTGGAGATATCGAGCGCAAGTTGATCAAGCTCACCTATCCTTCGGCCAATGGCCGTGATCTTTGGGCTTTGGCAACCAGTCTGCGAGCGCTGTCGGAGTTGTTTGAAAATTTTCCGGTCGAGCGGCTGCAACTGCCGACGGAGTCCGTCGGTGTTCTGACGGCGTGGGCTGAGAAAGTGCTAAAAACCTTAGTCGAAGAACCACCGGTGGCCACAAAAGAAGGTGGGTTGATTCGCGAGGGCGTTCTGCCAGAGCTGGATGAATGGTTGCAATTGAACCTTCATTCGCAGTCGATGATTTTAGAAATGGAAAAGCGTGAGCGTGAGGTCCTGGCCATTCCAAGTTTGAAAATTCGTTACAATCAAGTGTTTGGTTATGCGATCGAAGTCACGAACACCCACAAAGCGAAGGTGCCTGCTCACTATCAACGAAAACAAACGCTGGCGCAGGCTGAACGTTTCGTTACGGAAGATTTGCTGGCGCTCGAGCAAAAAATTCTTTCCGCCAGGGAAAAATGTCAGCAAATGGAGTGGCAGATTTTCGAAGATTTGCGAGAACAGACCCTGCTTCACACAACGGAAATTCTGACCCTTGCAAAGGCACTGGCCGATTTAGATGCGGTGGCGAGCTTGGCTCGCGTCGCCAGTGAAGAAGACTACGTTTTGCCCGAGTTTCACGAGCGACGAGACCTGCAAATTGAGTATGGTCAGCATCCGGTGATTGCCAAGGCTTTGGGCGGTCGCTTTGTCGGCAACGATCTGTCTCTCTCCGGCGCAGAGGTGCTGCTGTTGACAGGACCGAATATGGCGGGGAAGAGCACCCTGATGAGGCAGACGGCCATTCTTGTGATTCTTGCGCAGATGGGAAGCTGTGTTTCGGCTCGTAAAATGGTCAGTCCCATTTTTGATTCTGTTTTCACGCGGATTGGGGCCAGCGATTTTTTATCGGAAGGTCTTTCGACGTTCATGGTGGAAATGAAAGAAATGACAGCCATTTTGAACGAACGCACGTCAAAGTCGCTGATCATTCTTGATGAAATTGGCCGGGGAACGAGCACGTTTGACGGATTGGCGCTGGCCCAGGCGATCCTTGAACATTTGCTGAATCATTCGTCCGGGGTGACACTCTTTGCGACCCATTACCATGAATTGCCCGAGCTAGAAGCGCAGCATCCCCATCTTCGAAATGCTCATCTCAGTGTTCGCGAAACCGAAGGGCAGTTGCAATTTCTCTACACACTCGCGAAGGGAGCGGCTCGACGGAGTTATGGAATTCAAGTGGCTCGACTGGCGGGTCTGCCGAAGGAGATTACATCCAGAGCCGAAAAGATTTTAAAAGGTTTGCACGCCGGTGGACAGTCGTTGCATTCAACACCTCAGATGTCGTTGTTTTCATTTCAAGAAGAGTCAGCGTCGCCTGTCATTTCGACGCCTTCAGCGGCAGTCAATTCGCCGCCTTTAGCGGCGGTGACTTCGGTTCCTGATCCACGAATCGCGGTGATTGACTCGTGGTTAGAAAAGATGAAAGAGCTAAAGCTCGATGCTCTCAGTCCTTTACAGGCTTTCGATGTCTTGCGACAATGGAAAAACCAATATGAGCAAGACCTTTCTCGCCAACACTGATTTCGAACGCGCAAAATCTCTATTGAAAGCTCCGATCTTGAGGCCCAGTGGGCAGGTGGATCAGAGCTGGATTTTTGATGGCGCTTATTTTTCGCTTTGGCTTTCTCAAAAGTTGGAAGAGCGGCTTCATGATTTGCCTGGGTTCCTGTCGGCCCATCCCAAGATCGGAAGAGCGTC
>CALCCV010000647.1 GCA_937900305.1 uncultured Pseudobdellovibrionaceae bacterium
GACGTGTGCTCTTCCGATCTTCACCGGGCAGCAAACCCCAGCCTTCCAGCACCGGAACTTTTTCGGTCACCTGAAAAAACATGAACTGAACCCCGTCACATTGGTAAACGGCCCAATTCCATTGCGACTCGGGCCGATCTAACTGCTTCACTTCCTCTAGCCCCAGAAAATCAGAATAGAATCGACGAGTGGCAGTGATGTCGTTGCACCAGTTGAAAACAAAGCCAATTTTAACCCTCGGTTTCTCGAGCAGATTCATGAGACGTTCTCCTTCGACGATGAAACCTAATCATCCTCTCAGGTTTTGATATGGCAAATGATTTCTAAACGATGACCAAAGTAATCAGTGGTTTCAAATCGCTCACAGTCTTGGCAACCTCTTGATTCCTTGATTTCATAACCAACGACCGAAGAAGTTGACGAGCCAGATGCAAATCTGAAACGGCCAACGCGATGTGTGCCTTGCGACTTTTCGGAGGCTCGCCCTCCGAAAGTCCAAGATGCAATTGCGAAGCTAATTTCATTTTTGCCCCCAAATAAATGTTCTTCGAAAAGTATAGAGATACGGAGTTTCGTCACCCAGTTCTTGCAGCAGTCGCTCAGAGTATCGGGTCAGAAAACTTTGAAAATCAGCAGGACTGAGTACTTTCTCGTAATGGGTGAGCAGAGTTCCCCGCACCCACTCGATGACATCTGAGCTTTTTTCTAAAAGATGCGGGTAAATCTGTTGGCGGACGATCTGATTGTGAAATCCCAACTCAAAGAGCAGTCGTGAATAGTCTTCGGGTTGAAGGACTGGAATTTTTCGGATAAAATTTTCACCGCGATCGGGAAATAAATCGCGAGCGATCAGTTCGGCGAGAGAATGGCTGGGTTGATTGAAGTTGGCTGGCATTTGAATCGCGATTTGGCCATCTGGCCGAAGCCAATGGTGCAGGTTTGACAAGAGTGTGACGTGCTCGGGAACCCATTGCAGAGCTGCATTTGAAAAAATGAGATCTAATTTTTGCTCATCAGTGGCGAATTTTCCTTCAAGGGAAAATTTTTCGATGTCGCAATTCTTGAATTGCACTGGAGAGATAACTGATTCAGTTTTTTTCAACATCGACGGTGAATTGTCGATTCCATAAGCGATGGTGATTTTTTTTTCAATAGCTAATTCAGTTGTCAACTCACCCGTACCGCAACCCAGGTCGGCAAAAGAATGTACACCTGTCCAATCGACAAGGGCCGCTAGATCCCAAAAGGGCTGGGCTCGTTCTTTTTTGAATTTTTCATATTGATTGGGATTCCAAAAGTCAGCATGGGTATTTGCGCCATTGTTTGTAGCCATAGAAATACTGCTAATATCTTTAGGTGAGTTGGGTGAGTTTTTATTTTTCATAAAACAATCTTAGTTTGAGAGAGTGCATTAATTCTATTGAAATACACCATCTTCGAATCTCTCAATCGGCGGCGACCAAGCGAGTTAACCCTCTGGAGCGCGCAGTGGGTGTGTCGTGGAAGTTGGAAACGGAGTCGTTACGCTCAGCGTGGTTGAACTTGTGAGATTTAGCGGAAGGTGGCGCAAAATCTGGATTTGATGAAGCGTTGAAATTTTAGGAGCGTTCAGAGTTTTGAAGCTTTTTCGGTGGGTTTTGTTTTTGCCATGCTGCTAACATTTTTGGATTGCGGGTAAGCGCCTGTTCGATTTTTTGCAGACTGGATTTTCTGCTAAGACTGCGGCTTTCTTCGACCAAATCTTCAAAAATCAGCTCTGTAGCGGCGTGGGCCAGGGAAGGGAAACTGCTGTCTTCAATTTCGCCAAATCCAACAATATCAAAACTTTGCCACAACGGTTTAATGGCGCGATGGAATTGAGATTCTAAAAATTTTCCCTGCAGACCACAAGCTTCTTTGATTTGTTTAGTCGACTGAGGGGAGTCAGCCTTCAATGCTTCAAGAATCAGATGAGATTCTCGTGAATGATGTTGCCACCTCTCATCATTACCTGAATGGGCGTAGCGATAGAGGGCGACAAACAATTCGCGTGAAAAAAAAGTGGCACGGCCCTGGTACCATTTGCTGTAGACCACCTTTCGTGAGCGCGAGAGCTTTTCGCGAAGGTGCCAGAGTTCTCCGACGCGATTGTCAGCGCCCTCGTCCCAAGTCCAACGCATTTCGATTTTAGGGTGAAGAGCGCTCCACAAGGAAGGTGGCTCGGGCCGGTTGTTGTGGGGATAGACCAAAACAGCGCCCCATTTTTCAGTCGCTTTTACACATTTTTCAATCAGGATGTCTGATTTTTTCATAGCTGCGCTTTTCTCAAGGTGATGCGGCCGAAGGGTTCCTATCGGCCGCGGACCAACATCGTCGGTCATCATAAACCTGGAGGCGTTATTGTTCGAGAGCTTTTTTGATCTCCGAAAATTTCAGATGCACTGTGTGTGCATTTTCAGAAGTGCAATATGGACTTTCTTCGCTAAAGCGAACATCAAAATCTTCTTCGATCAATTCATTGCAAGCGCGCTCGCTCATGCAGACCCCCTTGCGATCGCCCTCTAGACCGAGATCATTCGTATAAATGATCGTGCGACGTGCGAGCGCTGGGCCATTTATAAAACACAAATAGTCAGAAGGCTCTGAGTCCTGAACTTCGTACGGATTGGTGGGTGGAGTTACGGGAGGGGTGACCGGGGGTGTAATTGGCGGCGGTTCAGGCACCGGTTCGGGTACTGGCGGGGGTGGATCCTGGGCTGGAGGGGTGATCGGTGGAACTGGGTCACCTTCTTGCTGCTGTTCATCCACTGAGGCCAGCGTCCGCGTGCCTTCGGTCAGTTGTTCCACTTTGAGATCGTTCGCTAGATCGACATCTGTGCAATTCTGAAAAAGGAGCGTAAAAATAAATAAACTCACGATCCAAAAAAATTTCGTAAAAA
>CALCCV010000648.1 GCA_937900305.1 uncultured Pseudobdellovibrionaceae bacterium
GAGCCGCCGCGGAGGATGACGGCGTTGCCGGACTTCAGCCCCAGGGCGGCGGCATCGTGCAGGTCACTTATCCGTTTAAGTTTAGCCCGATCAAATAGGGTCGGGGAGTTCAGACGTCAAACCACGCCAACGGTCTGCGCCAAGCTCGGCCTCGTTCCAGGTTTTTCCATCGCTGAGCCAAGCTTCTTCTTCTGTTTTGCAACTCTGACCGTCGCAAAAATAGACCCCGCTGGCATTATAGTTAAAAGAAGAAGTGTAATGTTGGCAATTGACCAGCAATTTTGATTTCTGGGTATTTACGCTCACGCGGCACCAACCGGCGTCGTTGACTTTTGCATACTTGGCCAAGTCGGGGTTTGCGGCCCCGGCTTGAACGGCAGCTGTGCATTCGATCATGACATCGCGATGAACCAGGCCTCCCATCCCCAAGATCACGTCATAAACTCCGTTGTCGTTCTTCGAGAGGATTCGGAAATGTTCACTGCCGCATTTTTTAGTCGCCTCTACTCGCACCTTTCGATCTAAAGCTCCACCGGCTTGGTGTCCTGGGCCGAAATTTAAAGTGGTAGCGTCGACGGGAAAGATTTTGCCAACATTGCCATTTGCAACTTGATTGTCTTTGGCCTGGGCCATGGATGCGAAGTTGAGAAAAATTAGAATTGAAAGAGTTTTTTTCATATAATCTCCTGATTTCTTTTGGGGTTAGGGTTAGCAGTTCGAGGTCTAAAATAACAAGCGCGACTGCGGATGAACAGAGCCTGCAATTGAATTTGTCCTCCGCGAGAGAACACCAACTGCTGCGCTGTCTAGTATTTTGACACCTCGAGATCAGCTCAGCCGCGTGGCTTGGAAGCTGCTAAGTTCTGGCGAGGCACAACGCTTGCAAGCTTGCACTTGGGACGAGCGAGGTTTCTTTGAGAGAAAAACACATTCTAGGCTCAAAACAAATTGCCCTGATTCTTTTCACTGTTTCGTTGCTCTGTGAAATTTCTTTTTCGGGGAGCAGCCCCTTGCCAGACCGGCGATCTCCAGCTTGGACCTCACAAAGGCACACTCTCGATTTGCAGCTGAAAAAAAATCAATTCCCCTGCGAAACCGCGAATGAAAATGACTTTCGTGAAATGGCGGCGCCGATTTATCGAGGCCTGTTGTTGCTCGAGAGCTCGGGAGTTTTGGGGAACCAGACGGCGAGATACTTTGCGGCTTCCGATCGAATTTCCCAATTGAATGAAATCAACTTTGATCAGAACTGCTGGCTGAGCCGGCAACGTCTGGACCAATTTCAACTTCCCGGCCACTTGATGCCTCGAGAAGCCGCGTATTTTGAAAGAGATGAAAATGGAAAACGAACCGTTTTTCTGCAAATGCAAGAGGCCGAAGATTTAAAAAGTGAATTTACTCCCTACCTGCTTGCCCACGAAATTGAAGGCCTAACTCTTGGACGAGATCGACAATATGCTACGTCCATACTCATGAAGTTGATTTTGGACAGCTCAATTGAGACAGATCGTGAGAAATCAAAAAAGGAACTAAATTTTTTCAGCCGAGCGGTGGCCGAGCTGTCGTTGACCAGCGCTCGCCGGCAAAGTCCCTCTCGGATGATCGCCGGAGGAAAACCTCGGGGTGACGGAATCAGTATTGGCGGCGGCGGAGATCTCTTTGAACTTTCGGAAAAATATTATTTACTGAGAGCGTTGTTGGCGTCACAAAAGTCCCTTCACCTAACTGACACAGATTTATTTTTGGCATTTATAAAACTGCTAGATTATCCGGTCACACACACAGAGTATGGAGCGACATCGGCGGCGATCCGCTCTGGCCAGACCATCGAGACCGTTCGAATTTTCGGGGGTCCAGGAACAGCCATAGTCTTCGAAAAAGGTGTTCTGGATGATTTTGGTCGCACGCCATCGGGCCGATTGGACGACGCCGCCCGCGTTCAGTTTTTACGAGAAGATTTTTTACCTCGGCTTGCGGGAGAGTAGTATGGCTTCAAACTTTTCAGAGACTCTGATGCACTATTGGACTCGTAAAAAAAGTGAGCGCGAAGGATTCTCGCTAAGATCGGCGGCCAAAAAACTGAAAATGTCGCCAGGATTTTTGAGCGACGTTTTGCGTGGCAACAAAAGGCCATCACCGGTTGTTTTGAGTAAAATCATCGCATTTCTGGAAGTCGAGCAAGAGCGCGTCGGATCCATTTGGTCAAAGGCGATTCGGGAGTACGGATTTGAAGAGGGAGTGGCAGCGAGCGCCGAACTCAAAACCCTTGGGATTGATGAACGCCCAATACATTCACTAGATTCTTGGATTCCTGAAGACCGAAAGAAAATGACCGTAGTCAGACAGTGGTTCTATTTGGCCATTATGCAGTGTCTCCGATTGCAGTCCTACGACGGCACCAACAGGTCTTTGGCGAAAATGTTAAAAATTTCTGAAACCTCAGTGAGTGTTGCGCTGAATGATCTTCAGCTCGGTGGGCTTGTCGAAGTCGACGAAAATGGCTTTTACCGCAAATCTAGCTTGCGAATTCGATTCTCAGACACAGTTTCGAAACCTGAAATTCGAAAACTTCATGGCCAATTTCTCGACAAAGCAAAGGCCGTCCTCGAAAATGACACCGATCCTGAAAGTTTTCAAAAGCGGCTCATAACTGGTATCACCCTATCAACATCTAGCGATCAGATTGAATGGGCGAAAGCTAAGCTGGCTGAGTGTCTCCACGAAATTGCGAACGCGATCGGTGTTGTCAATGAAAAGCCCACGCACGTGTATCAGCTGGCCTTGCAATTTTTCCCACTGGCTGAACCAGAAAATTTGCAGTCGCCGTTGAAAAAATAGTGTCTCTTCGGCGGCTGAGCTGAAAGTCGCCGAAGAGTGAACTCTTAAGGCTGAGGACGCTTATCGTAGCTGATAGGATTTACCACGCACTTACCAACGGAAACATTTTCTCCTTCAGAAGAAATCGCGTAATTATAATCTGCAATGTCACGAGTCAATCGCAACTCCGCCGGAGCACCATCGATTCCATCCATTGATAAACTTGAGCGAATCAATTGGAGTGAATCATCGGCCGTTGACGACGACCCAATAGCGTTAAAGGGGATTGCGTCAATCATCGCTAGGTAACCACTCTCGGAGAAAGACAGATCTCCAATTAAAAGCGTCAACGGGAGTTCACTTTCGCGTTCTCCCACGACGCGTTCTACGTGATCGGCGTAAACATAGAATTTGGAATTTTGTCGGCTCACACAATCAAGCTGAAGATGAACGTCATACCCCCTGCCGCAATGAGATGTATAGGCTTGACCAACTACGGGCATTAACAACAGGTTCGAACAAATGAGCAGTTTCGTTGTAAATTTCATAAAAATGGATTCCTTGTGAAGGGGTTTATAGTGAATATTCTATTAAATTATTAACTCCTTAGTGTGTCCCGTGGGAATACATTTGAACCGGAAAGAATATTAGGATTTGTTTGGATTCTCGACTTTTTCATTAGCAGATTGATTCGGGTTGGCGATTTTCTCAGGTGATTTTGATCCCGGTCATTGACGAGTCTTCGAACTGTGAATGGCGTATTGAAGAGGTGCATGATTTGGTTGCGCAGATAGTAGATCTTGCAAAGAAAAAACACACTTGAGTTCGGAATCGCTTTTTGACATAGTGAGCCGCTCTCACTGTTGCAGATTTCCGCCACCAAACCACCAAATCCGAAGCACGGGTGGTTAACTTGAAAAGTTTCTTTGAAACGTCAGACTCCAATTGTTTTTCTTTTAAACACTTGGAAATCTTTGTAAGCTCTTCTTGATTCGAGTAACTTTTTAAAAAATCATTATGATTGGTAAAATCTTGCTTTGCTTCTTCGTCACGCCTGAACCATTGAAATTGCCGAAGCTCAAGATGTTTGAATTTTATGAAGACTTGCCGAGATATATTCGAGATCCCGAAAAAATTCCAAAACTTTGCCATTCAGATCCTGCCCATCGGGTTTGAGTTCTTTTTTAAGCTCATCCATTTTGCCATTCGACTCTTGAGGGGATTTTCGGAATGCCAGCCAACAGGGTGATATTAAACGAGCCTCTCCACTCATCTCGTGATAATTGACCATATGAAAAATAAGACGTTGAGCTAAAAAGACGTGCTTTGCTGCATCGGAGTGAAATTGCATTCAGCTCCGGCCTAAAATCGATTTACCGATACCGCAGGTGCGCTGATGTTGCAGCTATTGGCCGCGTTCGTTCCTGGATAGGATCTGACCATCAAGGTGCAAGGCGCACTCGAGCAAGTGAAAGCGCTAAGCCCGGCCGTGATCTGCGCTTGAGTACTGGCTGTAGAATAAGTTCCAGCCGTAGCGGTTACCCAGGCGCTGCCGTTATAGTATTGATATGTTGAACCGCCATCTTTTGAGAGTTGGTATTTTACAGGATAGCTCGCATCTGCAGCACAGGTTCCCGAAACCGTAAAACTCAAAGAGGAGATTGTGGTGTAAAATGAAGTGCCCGTTGCCGATGTGATATAAGGCGCGGGACTGAGCTCTGCCGTTGGGGTCACCGAAGTGATGTCAGGCATGCAAGGAGTGACTGCACTTGAGCCATCCAAGCAAAGATTGTTCACGTCATCTGATTCCATAAGCGCGCGGTATTGAAAATATCTTGCAGGCGTTGGCGCAAATGTCCAACTCGCCACTGCAGCAATCCATTTGCTGAAGTCCAAAAGTGGTGCGGTCAGGTTGATGACACCTGATCCATCTCCTGTTGAAGCGACGGCCGCCATATTATGGAGTTCAGAGAACCAACTCGACGCCGTTTTATCGGGACCAATCCAATCCGCATCTGTTTTATCCGAGCAGTCAGATTGAGTGCAGGTGCGGAATTGGAATTTGTTGCGATTGGCGCCGCGGCGGTAGAGTTCTAAAACGTCAGCTGAGGTCAGTGACCGACTCCAAAGACCTACCTCATCAATCACACCATTCATGTAAGTTCCGGCACAAGATGAACTGCAGCCAACTCTGAAAACTCCCGAGCCTGAGCTTAGCGCCCCTGTTTGCGACGTCGATGTAGCAACGACTACGCCATCTCGCCAAATTCGAACAAAAGAACCGTCATAAGTAAAACCGACATGATGCCATTGGTCCCAGTCATAGTAGGCGGACGATGTTATGACAATTTTCCAGGTTCCACCATTGCTCAAATGAACTCTTATTTCGCCCGTTGATAAAAGATAGAGGTCAAAAACACCGCTGGCGACGTTCAATTTATTTATTAAACCTACGTTCGCGCCAAAAGGTGGATTTAGATTGTTCTTCACCCATCCAAATACGCTCATTGTGGCGATCGCACCGAGATCATAAGCAGCGGTTTGAATTCTACCATTTGTTCCATTGAGATTGGCTCCGCCATTGAACTTTCCTGCCGTGCTTGTGACTGTTCCAGTCCCAGAGGTGCCGGGGTGGCTCTTGCCGGAACCATCTATGGCATTGTATGTTGGATTGACCCAAGAAGATTCATTCAAATGCCACAAAAGCTCAAGATCCTGGCCAAGACTCGAAGAAATTCCTGTGTACTCTGCTGAAGTCTCGCTATCGGGTGCAGCGTCGGCATTGATGTCGCCGGGGAGTTCTTTGAGATAGGGAATTGACGAAAGCCATTTGTGCTTTTTCCAACTCGAAGTCGCGGGTGCACTGAGAACTGGAGACAGATAGTGAGCGCTAAATTTTTGAGTTTGCCGCTCGTAAATTTGCAGTATATCTGAACCTGATAAGGCTCCATTCCAGATGGCAACTTCGTCAATGTGACCTGGAAAGAAGCCAAGCGGCCCGCTAACTAAACCTCGAGCGCCAATGGATAGTGGATAGGCTGATGTCGCAGGAAAATAAGGGCCGGTTGCAGTGAGTGTTCCCTGTTTTAAAATGCCATCGACATAGATATCGACCGAGTGGCTGGAACCGCTGGTGTCGCCTTTGACCACAGCGACTAAATAATGCCAGTTGCCGTCGTTGGCCGAAATGGTTGAAGCTCGAGAGCCGACATTTGAACTTGAACTATTTTTAAAGACAAAAGCTGGCTTCCCAGAGGCCATATAAAACATCCATCCCCTACTTACACCTTCATTTCCTAAAAAGGTGATGTTTGCTGTAGACGTGGTTTTGACCCATGCGCTGACCGTAAAAAAGGTGTCTGCAAAACTGTAGACCGCATTCGTATTGGGAACTTTTATATATCCTGTCGTCCCGTCAAACAAATAGGATGTGCTGAGTTGACCAGTCTGCCCCGGCGTGACGGTTCCGAAAGACTGCCCCAGATTGGTGTTGGTGCTATCACGAACATCTCCGGCGGTACCCGTTAACACGGACTCATTTAAACTCCAATTCCCAACCAGGTTGCCCCAGTGTGGAGTCCATGAGGAATCGAGTTCGGATTGGGAAGAGATTGGGTTTTGTCTGTTGTATACATATTTAACTTCGGCAGCCGTCAATGCTTTATCCAGAATTGCAACGTCATCAATTTTTCCGTTTAAAAAGGTGGTCATACTGCCATTGTCGTAAGCTCCAATCGTCAGTGGAGCCGAGGTGGCTAAACACTCCAGACTTGCAGCAAAACCAACACTTTTTACCAGGAGACCGTCGACATAGAGATTTATATTTGTACCATCGGCAGTCATCACCAGATGATGCCAACTTGCCAGAGAGAGGCCTGTACTTGAAGAGGACGTCACAGTGCCAAGTGCCGTCGAGCGGGCATACATCGTCGGGTATCCCACCGTATTTGAAACTGAAAGTCGATAACAGGCGCCATTTCCGCCTGCCGTGGCTCGAGGTTTTGCCACAATTGAGAACGATGCTCCACTAGTAGCAGGATAACTGGACAGATTGACCCAAGCCATGATCGTTATGTTTGCCGGTTCATATTCGGTCCCAACATCAGGAACTTGCAGGTAATCCCCCGTGCCGTCGAAGGCAATTCCTGTGCCGACCTGTGCGGTTTGATGGGCCATCGCACCGGAAGTGTCCACAGAAATGGCATCTCGTGCTGCGAGAGTTCCCGTTGTCGCAGCGACCGTGGACCCGCTCGCAATGGTGCCAGCGCCATTGAGTTTCCAATAACCTAAAACATGCGCCCATTGAGGCGCCCACGAACTGTCCAACTCCTTCGGACTCGGCAACGTCGGGCTCACTGTGAGCTTCCCTGCACTTCCCAAGG
>CALCCV010000649.1 GCA_937900305.1 uncultured Pseudobdellovibrionaceae bacterium
CGGATCTATGTAAGGTCACTTTTATTTTTCCACCGTCATTTGACGCTTGAGCTGCATTGCGGATGAGATTTTCGATGATTCTAGAAATTTTCCCCTTTGAGACATGGATTTTCGTTTCTCCTTCAACTTGAGACTGAAGAGCAATCCTCTTGTCTAGAATGTCAGGATCATTTTTTAGCTCCTCAAGGATGGATTCGATTTCTTTTCCGAGATCGACCTGGTCAAGAGTCTCCGCGTTCTCACCGAGCTTTTGTTTGTAAATGAGTTTTATTTGTTCTGCATATAATGACAGCCGATTAAGGTTGTCCTTTAGACTTGTGACCTGATCGTGAATCGCCGGAGGGCATGTTGAAGACTGAAAATCCATGATTCCAAGTATTCGTCGCATTCGGAAGACTGGACTGAGAATGTCATGTCCAATTCCGCGAAGAGTTGTGATTACCGCCTCAGACCGTGCTTCAGTCTCAAGCTTTTCAATTTCTATCTTTAGCCCACTCAGGGCATTGTGGATTGAGTTCAGTTCAGAAAACGGGGGTCGTTTATTTGTGATTGTCGCCTTTGGATCATCAGAAATTGTTTCACCCCACGTGAGCAGATGCGAACTCACCTCGTTGATGGCGCCAATTATGTGACGATAAAACCCTAAAATTTGAACGAACAAGCCAATCACAAGTGTAAAGGCCACTATCCCCAAGATAGTCCAGTCAGCGGCAGATCTAAGTTCAAAATACAAATATCCCCACAACGCTTTATGATCGTCATCGAAGTAAATGGGTTCGATGTAAGTTACCGATTGATCCCAATAGTTTTTGCAGGCGGTACCTACTTCTGAACAATAGATTCTTGAATCCACGGCGCGCCCTTTGATCAAAGGTTCTTTATTCTCATCTAAGAAAATAATGGTCTCACCTTTTCTTAAGGCAAAATTGGATTGCAGCTCGAGTTCAAGTGTTCGGATATTTCCCGAAAGTATTTCTGAACGGTGAATCGATGTTATGGATTTCGCGAGGATTACAATTCGCTGTTGGGAGTCTCGCATCTCAAAAACCATCAATAAGCAGAAAATCAGCGCCACAGCGAAAAGACTGGTGGATACCGTCCACTTCAGAGCCAACCTTTTGATATGGCTTTTCAAAGACCCTTTCATTTTATTCTTACTTTTGAAAAAGGTATCGTCTCATCGCTGTTTGGTATGTCGGAGAGATCAATCCCAGGTTTGGCAACCGCAAAGCTCGAAAAGTGGATGAGGGGTAGAACGAAGCCAGCCTCTTGAGCACGGATCATAACCTGACTCATTTTCTGTGCCTTCTCTGCCTGAGAAGAAAGGCCGCGTGCCTTTTCCACTTGGCTTGCAAAATCATTAGGTGCTTCAAGTGACGCAACAAAAGGTGGATCGCGTTCAACAAAAAACGACATTGCTCCCTCGAAATTTGGATCTGCTACTGCTAAAGAGGTCGCCAAAATGTCAAAGTCCTGCTTTTTCATACGACCAGAAACATCTTGGACCGGAATAATTTCAATAGTCGGACTTGTTCCAAGTACTTGTGCTTTTATGTGGCTAGACCAAAAGAAATTCTTGCAGGAGGCTCGAAGAATCCTCAAGGTAGGGAGTAACTTGAGCATCGACAATTATGGATTTAGCGGAGCCATGGTTGGGAACAAAAGGTTTAATGATTTATTTAGCAAAGTTAGCAGTACATACATGTCGAATCCCCCAAGATACGAAAATTATCCTGATCCGAAAGCTATAAATGATTTTGGATTCAAATTGGAAACCGAAATCCATCTCGATCATAACGTTGAGTTGGATCTCAATCAGTTTGTTGAATATCTGAAAACGCGAAGTAATTTTATTAATTTACCAGTGGATCTTCAAATTCAGACCTCAACTGAAATTTTAGATTTGTACAAAAGTTCCTTTGGAGAGACTAAGCGAACACTCAGATTTAGAGCCGATCTGATGCTCTTTCGTGCTATATGATCTTTCTAGTTATCTTGCCAGAAACGCTTAGCTGCATGAATTCCTCCTAACGAAAAAAACTTCGATTCTTTGCGGAAGCTAAGCTGTTTTGCACTGAGCTCCTAAAAACTAAACCGAAATTTTATTTGGTTGCAAATTCACGGACTTGTCGCCTATGTGCATAAAACCCACTTTTGTATAGTGGGTCGAATTTTAAACATCGGCTTTTGGAGCAATGGGATCAATACATCCGAACTCAAAGCCAAATCATTTGTGGCATCGCTGCAAGCCGAAGAGATTCAACATTGACCGCGCTCGAGAGGCATTTTACCCGTAGAGAATGATCGATATTGTAAAAATCGCCGAATCTGATTTCGAAAAGTTGATACCTTGGATAGATTCTGAGCGCGAGCTGCGCCAGTGGGCTGCGCATTCCCTCTCCTATCCAATCAATATTGAGGAGTTATCCAAGAGCTTGAAGGCTGCAGACACCGTTGGGTTCAAAGCGATGTGGCACGACAAGATGGTTGGATATGCTGACTTCGCCCGTGTGAATCGAAAGAATGGAACGGCAACGATCTGCAGAGTTCTTGTTCCTAAGGAGATGCGAGGAATGGGGATCGCTTTCGAAATGCTGAGGAAAATGTGCTCTTTCGCTTTTGAGGAACTAGGCCTGAGAAGAATCGATTTGTTAGTGTTCGATTTCAACGATTCTGCAATCAAGGTCTACAAGAAGCTCGGATTTCAACAGGAGGGCAAAATGAGAGAATGGCTTCAACTCGATGAGAGTGAAAATTGGGATGTTATCCAAATGGGACTCCTTAAAAGAGACTTTGTTTGTGAACCAAAACCCTCCAAAGATCTGGGGTGAATATTTTTGAATTTTCTGACTTAGCTTTTTTTACCGCTATCGCGCAGTCGAATCGACTTGGATTCTTGACGGCGAACAAAAATCTGGGATTGTTTATCACCCAAGCCAAAAAAATAGCGAGCCTAGGCTGAGACCCGACGTTTGCGCTTTCTCAAGTCCCCAGGTGCGACAAAGTTTATGCAAGCCCGTTCCGTTTTGATTCAAACTGTTGCGCCCTCCTATTTTGAAACAAGACTCGTCGTATTTTCTAGGCGAATTGCAATTTGTTTTTCCGTTAGCCTGAATTCATCGAACATCTTTGGAAGAGACAAACGAACAAGGGGGAAACAATGAAAGCATTTTTATTTTCGGGAATGATGATTTTGGTGACTTTGGCTGCGAATGCTCAAAGTGGAACGGGAACTTTGAACATCGTAAAAAATCCAGGTTTGGATCGTCGCGCAGAGTTTTGGGAGGTCACTTCGCGGGCCACGATTGATTCGTCGTCCGTGACTCTCGAAGGTGCGAATTCATACATTCAACAACTGGCTGCGATTTCTCCCTATGTTCCACTTCAAATTGCAGCGAATGTTTCGCTTTCGGCCACCTTGGATGGCAAAGCGGATTGTCCAACCGCCACATTTATAGTTGGAAGCTGGGATCCAAACACACAATGATCGTCAAGTGTTCAAAGTGAAAACAGAAAATCCAAAGTACGAACGAAATAACTCCGGCAAAATCGAGTCGACCACTTGCACTGCGCCCGTCAAAAAGTACAGAGCTATTTTGTTGAACACCTCTATGGCCATGGTCTTGCGCCAAATCTATGTGCAAAAAGCCAGCGGGAGTGCAGACGTGAAAGTGAATTCCATCACCATTCAACCCTTGGAAGCCCCGTCGCCGACCCCTCTTTAAAGACGAAAGCCAGTAGGACCATGATTTTATGGTCCTCTGTGCTTCCAATCTTCGCGCTATTTTGAGGCGTTCCCATAGGGCCCACGGCAGAGTTCCTTTCGTCACGTCGCTGAGGCTTCCTCTAGCCTTTCAATTTTCATGACTCCAATTTCAGTCACAAACGGAAGAGAGCGTGCCAAGGCTTGACTCAGAAGGCCTGATGGGAAGGATTGGACGGTTTCTAAAAAAGCTGTCAACCTGCGCTAGTGAGGGAAAAGGAGATTTAGAATTATGAAGGAAGAAATTAGAAGTTTAGTCATTGCGGCTGTGGCCTTTGGGATCCTGTCGATGAAAGCCGTCAAAGGAGTGGCCGTTGTCGCGGCCTTTGTCAGTATAGAGCATCGAGTTTGGCAAATGGAGGACAGCTTGGATTTGGTTTCTTTTTTTCTAGCTGTGATCTTAGGATATTGTGTTTACTTTCAGTATCGCTCAGTGCAGAGCCGCTTTTCTCCTGTTGCGAGCCTAGATAAGTCAATTCAAACTTAGATTCCAAAGCTCAGAAGGCGGCTCTGGTCCTAGCTCACTTCGCGCAGCGAAAGCCGACGTTGGAGCCTGAGCTCGAAGGCTCTCCCTTGCCTCTGGAGGCCACCAAATAGCGTGTGCAATACTCAGCGGTGCAGAGAAACGAGCCACCGCGCTGAACCCGTTTTACGACTCCAGGTTCGCCGGGATCATAGCTGTCAGCGGGACCATGGGGATTTTTAGTTTCTCCGCCTTGATCTTGGAGGGATTGATAGTAGTCTGGGCGGTAGAAATCAGAAGTCCACTGCCAAACATTTCCAGAAACATCGTACAAGCCAAAACCATTTGGCGGAAAACTTCGCACGGGGGAGGTGCCGACAAAGCCGTCCTCGCCTGTGTTGTGATCGGGGAAATGCCCCTGAAAAAGATTTGCGGGCCATTGACCGTTGGGTTTCAAGTCATCGCCCCAGCTGTAGAGTTTGCCAACCAAACCGCCGCGTGCGGCGTACTCGAACTCGGCTTCCGTAGGAAGTCTTTTTCCGGCCCATTGGCAGTAAGAAATCGCGTCGTCATAGCCAATGTGAACGGCGGGATGATCCATGCGTTGATCTATGGAGCTGCCAGGGCCTTCCGGTTGATGCCAAAACGCGTCCTTCTGATATTTCCACCAAGCCAAAACGCTGGTCAATGGCACCGGACCTGCGGGGGGATTGAACACGGCTGATCCTGCGTGGAGCTCTTCTTTGGGAACATCGGGATAGTCTTCGGCAGAGGGCACTTTTTCGGCAATGGTCTGGTATTTTGTCGAAAGGGCAAATTTCAAAAAGGCTTCGTTGGTCACAGGAGTTTTGTCCATCCAGAATCCATCAAGAGTGACGTTGTGAATCGGAAGAGCATCTTCCATGTCGCAGCTTGCGCAACCTTGTTCGAAAGTTCCCGGCTTGATCCAAACCATTTCTTCTTCTTCGCCATTGCTGGTCAAAGCCAGCGCAGATTCTTTGAATTTGATCACGCCCGAACTGGCCGCAGCGACAAGAGTCACAATTCCTAAAGCGGTCCACAGTTTGTTTTGCACTGTCATCGACTCTCCCCCAAAGCGCAGACGTTGTTGGTCATTGTGGTGCGCTCTTGTTTGATGATGGCTTTGATTCCATCGTGATTCAATCTTGATTCCATTGGGCTTGATTTTTTTTTGCGCGAAGGGGTCAGACAGCGTCGCGAGATGGAATGGAGTCACCTCTGCTGGGCAACTCCAAGTTGGAGGAACATGAACCGCGGGGCGCAGGGGTCAGCGTGAAGCCAATAGCGCTGAAAGCTCATTGCGCAGATCTTTGAGCGCTTCGGTTTCTTGCGGACTGAGATGGCCCAGCAATTTGTTATTGGCCTCCATCGGATCGTTTTGCAGGTCGAAAAATTGCTCTCTATTGCCCCGCTTGAGAAGTTTATAGCGTTGATTGCGAACGGATCGCTCTGGATGATCTTCCCAATTTTGTTGAAAACCATCCGAGTAACTGTATTTACGAACTGGGCGGGCGCTTGCGGACTTCAAGTAAGGAACCAAGCTCACACCATCAATCTTGTAACCGTTGGGCAAAACTTTATCGATGTCAATTCCGGCCAGATCAAGAGCCGTTGCATAAATGTCCACACCACCTGCCAGTCCCTCTTCGGCTCGTCCAGGATTTTCAACGCCAGCGCCAGCTATCAATAGGGGAACGTCTATTGCTCCCTGATAGATGGAACTTTTACCGTGCTTGGGATTGTAAGGAGGCGCGGTCGCTGAGGCCGGTGTGCCATTGTCGCCAAGTACGATGACTGTGGTGTTAGAGAGGTTCACCGATTTCAACAAACGGCCGATCTCGGTGTCTTCGGCTTGAAGCATGGCTTCATAGTAGGAGCGATCGGAAGCTCCTGTGGGCGGCAACGAATCGTAGGTGTGAAGATCCTTAGGAGGTTTGTGATAAGGAATGTGCGGAGCATTGTATGCCAACCACATCAAATAGGGGCGCCGTTCTGCCTTTGCTCGTTCGATAACATGGATGGCGTCATTTGTTTCTTGCGTGGTCAGATAGACCTTGGAGTTGCGAAAGTTCCCTTGCTCTAAAATTTTGTAATTGAAATAATCCTTAACAGCACCTCCCGAGGCAGGGCCAATGTGGTAGTCCCAGCCATAAGTGTTCGGCGCGTGCTCTGCACCGGGGCTGCCGGGATAAGTTAAATGCCACTTGCCCACGCTGGCGAGGAGATAATTCAGTTTGGCGGCTTTAAAGGCTTTGGGAAGGCCGAAGGCTGATTTCGGAAGTTCCGGGGAATCGGGCTTGATCCAACGGCCGATGCCATTGTTTTTGCGAAAACCATACAGGCCGGTGAAGAGAGTTGCACGAGTGGGAGAACACTCTTGCTGGACAGTGAAGTTGCTAAAAACGACGCCCTTCTTTTTTAGCTCTGTCAAGTTGGGCAGGGCCGGCGGCGGCGGCGTCGTCAGGATCCGACCTTCCGTGGTTTTGTAAAACGTGGCGACATCTTTTCCAACATCATCCAAAATGACAATGAGAATGTTGCGATCGGCCGCCGCTCGTTCCGGTTCCGGTGGGCCAGCCGATGCAGGATCTCCGAGTGAAAGAGTTGGCAAGATGAGCGCCAAGAAATAGATCGCGAGTCGTTTTTGAACCATTGAGCCAATCCTTTGGTGAGTGAAGTTCGTAACAGTTGGACCTCATGCAATCAGGGGTTTCTGAAATGCAGGTTCAAGAGTATCAACTGAAAGGGATGATTGCCAAGACAACGATGCTTTGGTTCACGAAGTTTAAAGAATCTGACGCTCAGTCAAGAGCTGATAGGTTGAAGCCAGTGTGGTTCGATCGTCAATGTAGGATTCCAAATCTGAAAAGACTCCAGTGATGACTTGCGCCTTTTGGCTAGCCGACATTTCACTGTCCGCGCGCTGAGCCACATTCCAAATGTAATCCAACAGCACCTGTCCCTTTTGCGCGCGACTGATTTGATTTTGATTTTTCACCCAGGCCACGATGGCTTCCACATCCTCGCGCCCAATCGCTTGACCGTCAAAAATTTCTTGAGACAGCACCATGCGAATGTCTCGACCCTCATCAACGCTGTTTTGCAAATGATCCAAGTAGGTTTGGTGATCTCCTTGAAAGGTAGCGATGGCCTCTGGCGTGGCGGTGGATTCCGACACCGAATTGGGAACATTGGCCGTTTGGACTACGGCCTTGGGATTCACACTCGTGCTGGCCTTGAAGGGAGGAAGCGCTTTTGCTGTTCGCTCTGATTTATTTTGAGACGTTGTCGTGAGAGCTCTCTGGCTCACATGAACATTCTTTTGATGCCGATGAATCAAAAAGACCATGGAGCCCGCAATCACTGCCAGCAAGACGATCTCGATCGGGCTCAATCTCGCTCTCGGCACTGACCGCGCCAATTGAGTCGGTTTCATTTGCTTTGGCTTCCTTGTCATTGGGTTTGCTCCGTCTTCTTGATGGAATTGCAAAGGACATTCCGCTGAGGAATTGACTCAAAGTGATGCTCAAAATTAAGGCATCATCTCGCGTTGGCGCAAAAGGCAGAGAGGGAGATTTCGAACTGTTGCATCTTGAAGCGCAGACCGAGACGGAATGCGAACCCGAGCTGAGGTGGGTGAAATGAGCTGTCGAATTTTCAACGAGGCTGACAACTTATTTTGGCGCTGCCAGTTTGGAAATGGGGAAATGCCAGACTCGACTAGCAATGGATTGGCAACAGACCAGTGTTTAATCTCTATCCGATACGAATTCGTTCAGATACTCTGTTGGAGACGTGAGTTCGCATTTTC
>CALCCV010000650.1 GCA_937900305.1 uncultured Pseudobdellovibrionaceae bacterium
CCACGTTGCCATCGTCGACCTACATCTTTCCCTTTTACAAAAACCTTTTATGGAAATGACCGAGCGCACTTTTTTTCTGACCGACAACAAAGGGAATCTCCTTGCTCACCAAGATGAAAAAAAAGTTGTGGCGGGGGAGGTTGTTGCATCAAGTCCCCTTGTCATGGCGGCCCTCGAACTGTCCGCACCCAGTCGAAAACAGCGGGGTTACATTGATTCGACAACTCAAAATGAATTCATCGGCGCTTTTGTGAAGTCTTCTTTTGGCCTGATTGTTTATTCTCAAATTCTTTCGGACATTATTTTGGAACCGTCGCGGGCAGTTAAGCGCGACGCATTTTTTATCATGGGCCTCGTTCTTTCGGGTGCCATCCTTTTGGTTTTTATTTTTTCTATGACACTCACCTCGCCGCTCGAAACCCTCGTGCAACTGATCGGTGTGGTTTCAAAAGGAAATTTCGAAGTCAAAGCCAAAGACAAAATCAAATCCATCTTTCGCGATGAGGTTGGCGAACTCGCTGTCGCTTTTGACAATATGACCGAAGGTCTCAAAGAGCGCGACAAAGTAAAAAGTTTATTTTCGAAATTTCATGGCTCTACGGTGGCCGAGGATCTGATGAAAAATAAAATCGGGCTCGGCGGTCAAAATCGGGAAGTGATCGTATTTTTTAGTGACATTCGAGGCTTCACCACGTTTTCAGAACGTCGGCCTCCGGAAGAAGTCGTTGAAATGTTAAATGATTATTTTGGTACTATGGTTAAAATCATCAATCAAAATCAAGGAGTCGTTGATAAATTTATCGGCGATGCCATCATGGCTGTTTGGGGTGCTCCTAAATCGACAAAAAACGATGCCGCCAATGCCGTGAAAGCGTGCCTTGAAATGCGCAAGGCCCTCGTTGGATTTAATGAGCGCCGAATAGCCAAAGGTCAGCCGGCCGTTGTGATTGGTATGGGACTTCACGCCGGCCGCGCCATCTCGGGAACCATCGGCTCCGAAGAACGAATGGAGTACACCGTGATCGGAAACACTGTAAACACCGCTTCCCGCATCGAGGCTTCGACGAAAGCTTTTGGTGCAGACCTTCTCGTCAGCGACGAAGTCGCACAAAAAGCAGGGCCTCACTTCGTGATGGAGCTTGCCGGAGCAGCAGAAGTAAAAGGCCGAAGTGAGGCCCTGAAACTTTTCAGAGTTCGCGGCCACAAGGACGCAGCTGGAAAAATCGTGCAAATTCAGACACCCTATTCAGATTATGAAGCTGAACACGCCGACAAGGTTAAAATTGCCTGACCCGTGCCATGCATGCTAAGTTCCTGGCCAAGGAGCAAACATGCAAAGACCCAGAGGCACCCAAGATTTAATGGGTGATCAAATCTTAAAATTTCGTCACATCGAAGCCACCGCCTATCAGTTGGCGCAACAGTTTGCTTTTCAAGAAATTGCAACCCCGATCTTTGAGCAGCACGATGTATTTCATCGAACGTTGGGTGATTCATCTGATATGGTGGCGAAAGAAACTTATGATTTTCAAGATCGTGGTGGCGAAACACTCACTCTCCGGCCCGAAGGAACTGCGCCCATCGCTCGGGCATTTTTGAGTGAGGGCCTTCAGCAAAACTTGCCGTTGAAATTTTATTACTACGGACCAATGTTTCGTTACGAAAGACCTCAGCGGGGACGCTTTCGGCAATTTCACCAAATTGGAGTTGAACATCTCGGCACGCCATTTCCCGAAAGCGACGCAGAAGTCATTCTTCTCGCCTGGGAGTTTTTATCTGCATTGGGCCTCACTGACAAAGCCCGCGTTGAATTAAACTCGCTCGGAGATGCCGAATCCCGCGCAAATTATCGCACGGCCTTAGTGAGTTATTTTGAAGCTCATAAATCAAACTTGTGCGCCGACAGCCTGGTTCGCCTTGAGAAGAACCCCCTCCGCATTCTTGACAGCAAAGATCGTGGAGAACAAGATTTGATTCGGAATGCACCCAAACTCGCAAAGTTCTTAAATGATGATTCTCGAAAGTTTTTCGATCGTGTCTGCGAACAACTTACAAAATTGAACTTGCCCTTTCAAATTTCAGATCGGCTAGTCAGAGGTATAGATTACTATTGTCATACAGTTTTTGAGATCACTACGGCTGAACTCGGCGCTCAAGGCACATTGCTTGGCGGAGGCCGTTACGACGGACTCATCGAGTTGATGGGTGGGCCCAAAACTCCCAGCGTGGGTTGGGCCGCGGGCGTCGAAAGATTAGCAGATCTTTTAGGAGACAAAGCCGGAACCAAAAAACTACTTAAGGTGGGAATTCTCACGGCCGACGAAATTGGTGAAGTGGGAGCCCTTGCTTTGAGATCTGAGCTTCTTCAATCCGGATGCGAAATCAATCTTTTGTTTGGCTCTATGGGAGTTGGAAAAAAATTTAAGAAAGCAGACAAACTCGGCCTTCAATGGGTGATCATCTTGGGTGAAAAGGAAATTCAATCCCAAGTCTTGACGTTGAAAAATCTATCGACGGGTCTGCAAAGTGAAATTCCCCGAGCGAAAGTCTCTCAATTTCTTTTTAAAGAAAAAAATGGGGAACCCGCCCCTCGGGCGGATTCCTAAAAGCCTCTGAGAAAAGTGTTGGCGACGTGGTTCGAATCAATTTCGATCTCCACACCGGGCGACACTTTTTTCACAAGTCTCGGGCCGACCACAAGCAAGCCAATCAAAGCGAGCCAAACTGTCCAAGCAGTTCGAACACTCCAACGCGTGCTCCGATAAACCAAAAAACCTGTGATGCTAGCGGCGCAGATCAAAGCTAGAGTGCCCTTAGCCACCCGACTCTGTGACCTGCGCAAAAGCACAGATAAAGTTCTTTCTTGCTCCAGCTCCCAGCGCTGAAACTTTCTTCTAATTGCGACCATTTTTCCTCCCTTCAAATTTGGAAAAAGGCCCAAAAGTCCATCCATCATGGATAAACCTTGGTGATTGTTGTGTACGACCACCGCAGATCTGCAGTAGCCGCAAAAGTTGAAACCGAATAAATGATTTTTTGTAATAAGCGCTGAGCACAACAACAAATAGACCGAGGGAGAACGCCGTTGCCGTTTTGATTTGACCCA
>CALCCV010000651.1 GCA_937900305.1 uncultured Pseudobdellovibrionaceae bacterium
AAAACATGAATCACATTCCATGCATTCATCACACTCAACAACAACAATCTCTCGTCGAAATAATTGTTTTTTCTCTCTCAGAGGGAGAGCGAGCGAACTTACCAACATTTCTTCTTCTTTTCGTCGCCCTTTTTGCCAGTATTATTCTTTGCAACTCTGTTGATTTGTTTTTCAAGCTATAATCATATAATAAAGTTTTGCATATATTTGATAAGAATACAAACCTGTTCATTTTCATTTCTGCCAAAGCATCAGCAGGGAAAGGCATTTTAATTCATTGCAGAAAATTGGTTGAACCCATTCACTTAGCATTAAGAAACCAAGCCAAGATAATGAAGCAACAGTTTGAGGTGGATATGCAAGAGTACAACGCTAACAAGGGTAAAGATGCCAACACCGAAAAGCCACAGAAACCACCTCAAAAAATGTTGTTCATTCCTGCCAATAACAGTGCAACAGGCTTTTTAGAAATATTGGGCGATAGCGATAAAAGAGGGCTTATTTTTGAAACAGAGGGTGATACCCTTGCCAAAGCATTTAAAAGCGATTACGGAGACTTTAGCGATGGTTTTCGCAATGCTTTTCAACACGAACCTATCTCATATTATCGCAGAACAGACAAGGAGTATGTAGAAATTGACAGACCTTGTTTATCAGCTTTACTTTCAGGTACTCCCAAGCAAATTACAACCCTCATTCCTAATGCTGAAAATGGCTTGTTTAGCCGTTTTATGTTCTATGTAATGAATATGAAATTGATTTTAACTTTAGTGGTTTCTTTATTGGCATCTACAGCAATGGCTCGTCACTACGGTGATGCCGGTTGTGGATTGGGTTTGAGTTTGATGGGTAAAGACGGCAATCAAGTTTTGGCTGCCACTACCAACGAGAGTTCTTACACCCAGCTGTTCGGTATCTCTTCGGGCACTTCTGGTTGCACGGATGACGGTGCGATCTCTGAGAATAAGGCTGTTCCGGCTTATATCGAAGTGAACAAAATCGCTCTGGCAAAAGACGCAGCTCGCGGTGAAGGTGAGACTCTTGTCGGCCTCGCTCAGTTGATGGGCTGTCAAGCTGGCAAACTGGGTCCTGCAATGAAATCTAACTACAACAAGATTTTCGTTGATAGCCAAATGGAGCCATCAGACATCGAGCAATCGGTGCGCACTCTGATCTCTTCAGACAAATCTAACGCCTGCGGCGTTTAGCTCTTGCCCTGACGAGAATTTCGAGAGAAAGAGGGATCCATGCGATCCCTCTTTGCTTTTTATCTCGCCTTGATCGCCCCTCTTTTGGCGACGTTCGCAGCCACTGCGAGCCCCGTGAAAACAGTGGCCGCCGCGGCCGAAGAATTCTCTTCGTCTGCAATATCTGATTTACATCACGTCCTCCAGCTCGCCGAAACTCGCAAACTTTATCTAGAAAGACAGTGGCGAAAGCTCTTGCACTTTGAGCCAGGTTTGATCGGGCCTCTGGCAGGCCAAGTGGATTCAAAAGATTTTTATTTCGCGCCGGATGGAGATTCAAATTTAAAATCCGAGCTGAACGCAACTTTGCGCGCGTTTTGGCAAGCCCCAGTGTCGCCCGAAGAGGACATTCCGCAATGTCGATTTCCGGCGCGTTATCAGTTTTTCAAAAATCATTTGGCGACAGAAATTAAAAACTGGCCCGATCGAGAGTGTCCCCGGTTTTTGAAATACGCCAAGGCTTTAAAAGGCGAGTCGCTCTCATTGGTATTTTCAAGTTTTTATCTCAACAATCCCTCTTCGGCGTTTGGGCACACGTTTCTGCGCATCAATAAGGCGCCCGCGCAAAACGGACGGCGATTTGAGCTCCTCGATTATGGGATTAACTACGCCGCCATGAAAGACACTGACAACGCTCTGATCTATGCGATCAAGGGACTGTTTGGAATGTTTCCCGGAAATTTCACCAGCGTGCCTTATTACTACAAAGTGCGTGAGTACAACAATGCCGAGTCGCGCGACTTGTGGGAGTACGAACTGAATGTGAAGCCTGAACAAGTTGACATGATGGTTGCTCACATCTGGGAGTTAGGTCCGGCTCGCATCGATTACTGGTACCTCACCGAAAATTGCGCTTACCACATGTTGACGATCCTTGAGGCCGCGGCCCCGAACGTCGATGTGGTGGATTCTCTTCACAAGTGGATCATTCCTTCTGATACGGTCAAGGCCGCCTGGCAGACTCCGGGACTGGTTAAAAGTTTTCATTATCGGCCGTCAGTGCGCACTGAGTTTTTTTTCCGGATGAAAGACCTCCATCCCAATGAGCAGGCTGAGCTACAACAAATGATCGCCTCCCGTTCTATTTCAGATGATTTTGCAAAGTTCAGTTTGTCAGAGCAGCAAAGAGTTTTGGATGCGGCGATTGACTATGTGGATTTTAAGTTTCCGCACGATATGGGGCAGCCCGGTCCCGAGTCTGAATTCAAAGCTCGGCTTCTAAGGGCCCGCAGTCAGATCGAGGCCGTGACTCCTAAGTTAGAAATTCCTTTGCCGGTGAACGAGCAGCCGCATCTGGGACATGGCTCCTATCGCTTGTCTGTGGGGGCACGCGGATCTCAAGAAGGGGCTGATGCAGCTTTGTTTGGCTTGAAATTCTCTTTGCATGATTCTTTGGATCTCATTACGGGTTATCCCGAATATGCGGGCATTACATTCGGTGACTTTCAATTTTCACACGGACCGGATGGCAAAGGCGAAGATGCAAAAACGCGACTCGAAGATTTCACTGTTTTTGCTGTGACGTCACACATGCCAAGAACGCTATTTGCCGAAGCGCTGTCTTGGCAAATCAAACTCAGCATGGAGCGGACAAAGGATCTCAATTGTGCGGGTTGCTTGGCCGCCACATTTGGTGGTGGAGCGGGTTACACGTTTCAGCTGGCGAGAAGTCCCTTCTCGACGATGTTTTTAGGGTTGCTCGGCGGAGTCTATCACACCACCGAAAATGGCGAAAAATTGCGAGCGGCACTGGGCCCAGCCTTGAAGGTGCGACTGCGATGGACGGAGCGTTCGATCTCGACCCTCGAGGGATCTTATAAACGTGTGGCCGAAGGAGAAATTGATACTTTCGATGAAGCGATTTTTTCACACCAGTACTCCTTTGACTCGCACTGGGCCGCTAAGCTAGCTTTAAGCCATCTCTCCTATGACAAACGCGCGCAGTTGGAACTTCTTTATTTTTATTAAATCGAATCGGCAATGTCTGTGGCTTCTCACCCTATTGCCCCTGTCGGTGATTTTGATTTCGTGTTCCTCGCTGATGTATCAACCCATCAGGGAACACAAAATTTACGAACCGAAGCAGTTCCATCTCGATCCCGAAGATGTTTTTTTCAAGGCGCCCGACGGAACTAAGATTCATTCGTGGTGGTTTGACAGTCAACAGTCTTCTCCGAAAGGAACTTTTGTATTCTTGCACGGCAACGCCGAAAATCTCACCTCTCACTTTGTCATGCTTTCGTGGTTGCCTGAGCGGGGTTACAATTACTTGATTGTGGATTATCCCGGCTACGGGCTGTCAGATGGTGCGCCTTCGCCAGAGGCTAACGTTGCCGCGGCCATGAATGCCATTCGTTGGGTTAGCCAAAATAAAGACCCACGGCCGTTGATTGTATATGGCAACAGCATGGGCGGGATTGTTGCCATGCGCGCTGTTCAAGAGTTGGCCGGAGAGATTCCGCTAAAGGCGCTCATCGTTGACGGAACCTTCTCGTCTTTTCAGCGCATCGGTCGACAAATTTTATCGAAGCACTGGCTCACGTGGCTGGTGCAATGGATGCCTTACTTGGTTTTGAGCGACCGGTGGGCGCCCGATGTCGCTTCGATTTCTCCGCTGCCGTTGCTGGTCCTGCACGGTCGGCAAGATCGAGTCATACCTTTCGCTGCCGGCGAAAAGGTTTTTTCAGAGGCCAAGACTCCAAAGACTTTTCTCGAAGTTCCCGAAGGCGGGCACGGCAATCTTTTTTGGATCGAGAAGGGCAAATATCGCGAACCCGTTCTCCACTGGCTGGAAAAAGATTTTGTGTTGCCGCAAACGCAAAGATGAGGTGCAACGCCTCAAGGTCGATGCGAAATTTACTGCAATCGGACCTGATGCTTGCAAATGCCGCCTCGAAAAAAATCGGCTTTGAGTTCAATCGTGCCGACTCCTTGAACGAGAAAAGTCAGTTCGGCCTCGTGAGTGTTGTCACGCATGACCAGGTACTGGGGAGAATGCCACGGTAAAAATCGTTGACGCCCATTCAGATGGGGCAGTTGACCGACTTCGTCGCCCATCATGAGTTTTTGGCCGTCGGCAAGTTTCAACTCAAAGTGCGGCAGGTGATCGACTAAGATTTTTTTGGCTTGCTCCGAGCCAGCTGTGCCGAAGAATCCTGAGTTTTTAAAATGAAACTTACAAGTAAACACAGGTGCAGCAGAGGTCGCGTCGCCGATGGGTTTTACGTCAACCGAAATCTCGATCTGCGGTGCTGAGTTCGCTAGATGTAAAATCGCGGAGGTGACCTTTTGAACTTCCTTTTCCAGAAAGGCCAACGGAGGATTTTGTACGACAAATTTGGGTTTCCAACCGCCAATTTCAACCGGGCCCAATTGCGGATGTTCGAAGGGGCGCCAGGGCACAAAGAAATCTTTTTCGGCCAGTTTTTCTTTGCACCAGCGATAGAGTTTATCTTGAATGGAGGCTTCGAGTTTGAAATAGCGATCGGTCGGGTGTTTGAAAGTCTGGCCAAATTGAGCGAAGACGTCCCAAAGCTCAACTGTGTAGGAAATGATGCCCCGGTGACCGAAAGTCCAATCGTCAAAATGGCCTGAGCCAAATTCGCCTTCGATGTATTGAAAATCTTTGAACGTGTTGAGCAGTGGATAGCCAGTCTGTTTCGCAACGCCTTCGCCCAGAGTCTTATAAACGGCGAGATCGTTGGAATTCATTTCGGTATCGGGGTGGGCCCCCCAGGGTCGCAACCAATAACCACCATGGGTGTGCAGAGTGATGACCAGAAAAATATTTTTTCGTTCGGTGACCGCTTCAACCAGCGCGCGCGCTTCGGGCATCGACAAGGCGTGGGTGCCGGCGCCCAACTGTTGACCCTCGGGACGGTACTCAAATGGAAAGTTTCGATTCAAATCCAGACCCCAACCCGATTCGGTGCGGTGACTGCGACTTCGCAGGTGTGCAAGTTCGCCCTCTTCGTACAAAAAATAATAGTCGGCGTCGGGATCGTTATCGCCGGGTTCACGTTGGGTCAGCAGCAGGGGATTGTGAGGGTTGATCTTAAAGGCCCCCGCCCGATCTTTTTTTCGAATCGTCAGCATATCCCCGTCGCCATCGATGTCTTTTTGATTCCACTGCGCGCGGCCCCGGGCCGGTGGCCATGCTGCCGGAGTTGAGCGAACATTGTGCCCCGTTTTTAAATAGATCTCTGAGCCATCGGCTGAGATTCGCGGGACAATATAAAAAGTAGTCAGTTTTAATAACCTTAGGATATTTTGCTCACCACTTCGTGCGCCCTCGGCCAGTTGAGAGATCAATTCAAGGCACGTTTGAGCCCCGGTGACTTCGCCAGCGTGCGTATTGGCGTCGACCCAGACAGCGGGTTTTGCGGCAAAGTCACCGTGACTCAAATCCGTGATGGATAAGAGCCAAATCTTTCGGCCTTCCAAAGTTTGCCCAATCGCTTGCAGCTGGGTGAACCCTGGCAGAGTTTTTTGCACGAGCTCTAAAAACTGAGTGATCTCATCGTAGTCAAAATAATGATCCTGTTTCACTTTCAACATGAGCGAAGTCCTTTGCACCAGCCACGACTTCCGATCGTGGCGAAAAATTCTTGCACCGTTTCGGTCGAGATTCCATCGGTGCCGCTAAAAAAACTTTGGCCACCTTGCAGTCGCAAAATCAACTGGGCCATCTCGTGGGAGAGTTCAAGAGTTTGAACTTCTCCATCGGCCAAAAAAAGAGCCACGGCCTGTGCATTGTCGACTTTGAAACATTTTGGGGCAAGCTCCAGCTCCGCTGACTCGCCGTGCAGGCTTTGCCACAGTCGAAAGGGCGCAGTTGCAAAGGTCAAAATCTTCAACGCTGGCACAAAGTCAAAAAAGAAATCTTCGGTCAGCGAAGCCAACTCCGTCATTAAATTTTCGGCCGAGCTTCCGATGTGTTCGACCTCCATCGACAGTTTGTGATTCCACCACAAAAATTCCGCAAAATCTGCACTCTCGCTGTCACCGCGGGCGCGAAGCCAATCGGGCAAACCAGCGCCATAAAGATTCACATCAAACTCTGTGGATGGGGTGGCGGCAATGAAGTCGAGGCACATCGTTCGATAAAACTCTGGCCCCTTGAGTTGGTGCAAATCTCCAAAGACCGCGTCTAAGGATTTGCGCAGGCGACTAATGTAGGCCTCCCGATAAAACGCAAAAACTTCATGCGCGGGAAGCCCGCCGGCTGTCTCCACGGCGAGGGGCCGTTGACCCTCGGTGGAAAGCAAATTCCAAAAAAAATCTGCTTGTTCAGAGTTGGCCATGAATCTCATCTCCGGCTCTGTCTTGAAAAACGTCTTCGGCGATGGTTCGGGCGAGGTTCAACTCACCAATCAAATCAGACAATGGCGGAATGTGCTCATCGCGTTCAATCAGGATGTGCGTTGCATTTGGCAAGAGCGGCAAAACGGTGCGATACAATTGCCAGACGTCGTCGCTGACGTCTTGATCGTGAGTGTCGTAACAAAAATTCGGCCCGACCGTGTGACCTGCCAAATGGATTTGGCGAACTTGATTCATCGGCAGATCGGCAAGATACCTTTGTGAAGACCAACCAAAATTTTTGCAGGTCACATGCACGTTGTTCAGATCCAAAAGCAACTGGCATCCTGTCCGTTGGCAAAGTTCTGCTAAAAACTGAGATTCACTGAAGTCGCGATTTTCAAATTGCAAATAGCTCGACGGATTTTCGAGGGTCAACGGCAAACCGATCAAGTCCTGCAATCGGCAAACCCGATGGGCCACTCTCTGCAAAACGGCGTGGGTGTAGGGCAGGGGCAAAAGATCGTGAGAGTTGTGCGAACCCTGCGCGGTGAAACAAAGGTGATCACTGACAATGGTGGGTTGAAAATCCAAAATCCATTCACACCAGAGCTTGAGATAATCATCTCGCAATTCCGATTCAGAGCCAATCGACAACGAGACTCCGTGAAAGGCCAACGGTTTCAGGGTTCCCGCCGTTCGCAAAAGATCTCGCTTGGCACCACGATGATGAATGAAGTTTTCGACCAAGATTTCCCAAAAATCCACGCTTTGAACAGCCGAAATAGGAGTGACGACGCCATCCCAGAAATGCGGTTCGCGCAATCCCAGACCGAATTGAAACGCCCTCTTTGATGGCTCTTTGGACTCTGCCATTCTTGAAACTTAGTTGGGTTCTGAGTCGGGGTCAAAAAAAATGGGCGGCGACATACCACCCATTTCTCAAACTAAAGGTTGCGAAATCTTCAACAACCTCTGGCCGACGTTTTAAATTGCGGGTTCGAACTTGCAAATGTCTTTATGGTCTTTGCAATACTTTGAAGCACTGATTTCGGCAGCACATTTGTCTGCCGTCATCTCTTTATAACCCTGATTGTTGCATCCATTGCCGGGATGACCAGGCTTGCTTTCAACAGCGCAACTGTTGCCAGCGGTGCCCCAGCATCGACCCATCGTCGTTTTTGCGTCTCCGGCAGCCGCGGTAGAGCCAGTTTTTTTCTTGGCGTCGGCTTTGGGCTCAGCTTTTGTCTCGGCCGCGTGAGAGACAGACATCAAACCCGTAAGTGCGGCCGCCAAAACGGCGGCCTGAAGTGTTGTGCGATTCATGAAGAAGTTCCTCCTCGGCATCATTGCCAATGTCATCATGACAAAATCAGTTCGGCTGACAACAAGAAATTGTGAGTCGAAAATCGCATTGCAAAAAGGTTCATGATTGGGAATTTTACGATCGAATGCCGAGTTGACACCCACACTGGCGAAGGGCACCTCCGAGCGTCGTTGTCGCTCATTCAGAGTTGGCGCACTTTATGCTTTTTCCCAAGAACACTCTTTATCAAGGATGCTGATATGAAATCTGCCACTTTAAAAAACGCGCTCCTTATTTTTGTGACCTCAATTGTTGGAACCTGGGCCGGCGCTACCGAAATTCCAAAAGCGTTTCTTTGTACCGCAAATGGGTATCTTGAAAATCGTATAGAGCTCGCGCAAGTTGCAGTTCCAACAGCCGATAACCACGTGACTTTAAGTTTTAGAGGCCAGGCCGGACTTTTGAGCCAATTAACTGAAAATTTAGATGCCGAATCTGAACAAAAAAACTCGGTGAGCGTGACTTACGAGGTGTCGACTGAGAAGCAAACAGCAGAGATATTAGAAGCCCTCCGCTATAGACACGGAGGTCCTGATGGCATTTCGGCAGTGCCCCGACTCAGTGAGATCTTAAAGCCACTTCGTCCACTTCTGGAATACGTCGGGGAAGCGACTTCGCAGGACGTTTTATTCCTTAGAGCAACAGAAGAAAATGGTCCCTTTGATTCCATCGCGCTCGTAATGAGAAATGGAAAGATTTCTCAACTTCTCCACACCTCTCACTACATATACGGAATGAACAGCAAGGCTGATCCGGCGCGTCTTTTGGGGGCGAGCCGTTTAGTTTCGAATTGTCACTGAACTGGAACACATTCGTGTTAAAAATGTTCCATGTATGGACCCGTCCATTCCATTAGTTTACAAAGATCTAGCGAACCTCTTTCAATATCACCGTGACTTTTTTCTGTCCCGGCAGAGGTTCAAAAGCGGAGGGGATGGTCTCTGCGACCACACCCTGACCGAGAACTTTCAATTCAATTTGGGCTGAACGCGCCTCACGCAGAACTTCTCGTAACGTCAAATTTTGCCAATCAGGCACAAATTCATTTTCAATCGAAGTTTGTAGATGCGTGGTTTTTTCTTTCGGTGATTTGGCGTTGCTCTCACCTTCGGCGGTGGGAGATGAGGGTTGTGATTTTTTGCCGACCATACTCAGCCGAGTGGGCACCAAGCCTTCGTTCACCACCAGCGATTTTGCAATCCGCGCAAACAGCGGAGCTGCGACTTCGCCTCCATAATATGCTTTTACCGGATGATCGACGACCACGTAAATCACAAATCGCGGAGCATCCACGGGGAAAAAGCCGGCGAAGCTCGCTGTGTACGCACCTTTGGCGTAACCTCGCGAGCCAGGCATCACCTTTTGAGCGGTTCCGGTTTTGCCAGCGACTTCAAACGGCGGGACTTGCGCCAATTTTCCGGTGCCCTTGTCTTGCGTTGCTTTTCGCAACATCTCGTTCACCAGCTTCGTGGTTTCAAGAGAAAGCACGCGGCGTTCGTGATTGGGATTTATTTCTGAGGGTTCGCGTGGCAACGTCGCACTGGCACCTTGATTCAATTCTTCGGCAATTTCAGTTTCCAGTCGCTGTTGCCCAGCTTTCATGAGCGTGGGTTTTTTCCACACGCCACCATTCGCTAGCATGTTGTAAGCGGCCGCCATTTGCAAGGGAGTGACGCTGATCCCATGACCAAAACCAACGTTGGCCAGCAAGTGATCGATCCACGGCAGCGGTGCTAAAATTCCGCGAGACTCGCCGTTGAGTTCCACTCCGACTTTTTCACCAAATCCAAATTTCATCAGGTCTTCGCGCAGTTTTTCAGGTCCGACCATCATGGCGACTTTCGCGGCGCCCACGTTGGAAGATTGGGCGATGAGTTCGGTTAAGCTCATCCACCCAAAGGAGTGATGGCTTTCGGCTTCGCGCACGATGCGATCATTCACTTTGAAATTTCCATTTTCACCGAAAATATGTTTGTCGGGTGTGATGAGTTTTCGTTCCAGTGCACTGGCCACCACAAATGGTTTCATCACACTGCCTGGCTCGAAGGGGTCGGTGAGCACACGATTGCGGCGAAATTGAAAGGCAGATTTATTCGGAAAGTTGGGATCAAAACTGGGGTACGCAGCCATCGCCCGAATCTCTGCTGATTTTGCGTCGAGGACGATGCCCATCGCCCCGTCGGCAGCGAATTCTTCGACGGCTTTGCGCAGTTCCGTCTCTAAACCAAATTGAAATTCCGAGTCGATCGTTAAGTGCAAATCTTTGCCGTCGGGATTTTCGGTGAACAGCAATCCTTCAGACATCAGCGGCCGCCCTCGCGCATCTTTTTTGACCTGCACCTTCATGTGATTGCCTTGCAGCCAATCTTCGTAGGTGAGCTCCAGGCCTTCGAGACCTTGCCCTTCAGAACCCAAAAAGCCCAACGAGTGGCCAAACAAGTTGTCATTGGGATAAACGCGTTTCCATTCGTCCACAAAGCCAAAGCCGTGGATCTTTAATTCGCGCAGTTTTTCCATCGTGTCTTCAGGCAAAAAGCGTGCGAGCCAAACAAAACGGCGACCTCGCTCTTTCACCTTCGTCCGCAAAGTTTCGTAGGGCACACCCAAAATGGCCGCGACTTTGCGGAATTCAGTTTTCGTAGTTCGTAACATCGACGGATCTGCATAAAGGGAATAGGAGCTCACCGAAAAGGCCAAGGGCCGTCCGTTTCGATCCAAGATATCGCCCCGCCGGGATTGCAAATTGACGACGGAGTGAAACTGTCGTTTTTTGAGTTCAGCCAGACGATCGGGCGAAAAGATTTGCAATTGACCGGCGCGAATCAACAAACACAGCCACAGAAAACACATCAATAGAAAAACAATGACGACTCGGGTGCGCAAGCTAGAGCTCTTTTTTCTGAGCGGCGGTGTTTGGCTCAGGCGTCGGAGTGGGCGGCGGCGGTGATGAAAAGTGTACGACTCGATCCGATTCCACTTTTCGCATCGTCAAGCGCATCTTGGCCATCTTGTCGAGCTGTTGCGGCTTCGTTGATTTCGCCCATTGCAATTCGCGCAGCCGTTCTTCTTGCGAAACTTTGCGAAGTTCACGGTGCTTTTGCAATAACACGTAATTCATTCGTCGCTCCTCAAGCTCGACGAACACCACGGCGAACATTGTCACCAACACACAGAACAGACTGATCAGCGATTTCATTCTTCCGAATTCCTTTCGAAAATGCGCATTTTAGCACTGCGCGAGCGCGGATTGAGTTTGGCTTCTTCGGTATCGGCCTCGATCACCTTCTTGTTCACGGGCCGACCCAAGTTCGAATCTTTGAAAATGTATTTCACAATGCGATCTTCTAGCGAATGAAAGGTCAAAACGATCATTCGACCGCCGGGAGTCAGGCGCTCCATCATGCGTGGCAAAGCTTCCTTCGTGACTTCCAATTCGCGATTCACATACAGGCGTAAAGCTAAAAAGTACTGAGTCGCGGGATGTTTGCCTTTGATTCGCCAACCATCGATTCTTTCGATCATCGAGGCCAGCGGTCGGGTCGTGGCAAACTCCATCGTTTTGCGATCATGAACAATGGCGCGCACCACGCGGTAGGGACTGCGAACTTCGCCAAGCTCTTGGAACATTTCGATCAACTCGTTTTCTTCCAGCGAATGCAAAACTTGCGACGCTGTTAAGGTCGTTGTTGACTGTGGATTCATTCGCATATCCAAAGGACCATCCTCATAGAAGCTAAAACCTCGGCTGCCATCATCGAGTTGGGGAGAGCTCACACCTAAATCTACTAAAATGATATCAAAGGGTGGGCCGCTTTGAAGATCAAATTCGGCAAAATTTGTGTGATGTAACTGCAAACGTCCAGTCCGGATTTCAGAGGCAAAATTTTCGCGGCCATAGTCGAGAGCGGCGGGATCTTGATCGAGCGCCTCGAGGTGAAGTTGTGGATGAATGTCCAGGAGGCCACGCGCATGACCACCGCGCCCGAACGTCGCGTCCAGTCCGCGAAGCGCGGCTCTGGTTGAGAGTGGGATGGTGGCTTCGAGGACCGGCTTGAACAGGACGGGGATATGGGCTAAAGGGCTAGAATTCATTGCGAAAGGTTACACACTTTTTCACAGATTCGGAAAAGGATTGAGGCTTTTGGCAAGGTGAATTACGCTCAAATCTGGGGAGAGCCAATCAAATGCTTATGAATTGTCCCAAGTGTGGATTTTCGCAGCCGCAAGATCGGTATTGCGCCAGTTGCGGAATCGACATGCAGGCCTTTAAACCTTCTGTAGAGCCCTTCGCTTCGCGAGTGGCTCGCGGCATGGGAGCTCAAATTCTCGTCCTCATTCTCGTCTTTGGCGGAGCCACCGCCTACTTCATCAAATCTAAAGACAACGCTTTCCCCACCGATGGCTCCAGTGCCGTGAGCAAGCGCCGAACGAGTGCGGCTCCTGGTGCAGTTCAAACGGCCACCTCGTCCTCCACACCAGAGCCTTCTTCTGCGGCTCCGCAGATGGCCGATTCAAATCCCAACACAGGTGCTGCTGCCAGTGCATTGGGTGAAAAGGGGGCGCCGACAATTCCCGGGGCGATGTCTCCACCGGCTGTGGATGGGACAAACGAAGTCGCCGCTGGTTTTGCCGAAGGTACGTCACCAAATCCCGCGGCCCCGGCGGCTGAGGGAGAGGCTGGCCGCGTGACCCTCGCTCTGAATACGCCAGTGCAAGTGGAAATCATTTGGGCGGAAGTTCGCGAAGATTATATGGAGCGCCTGGTGAAAGAGAGCCCGGCTCGCAATCCAGTTCAGGATTATGGAACTTATAAAACGGGTGTTGTGGCTGACCCCGCGAAAATTTTTGCGGCCTCTAACAGCAACATCAAAGTTTTATTGAAAGAAAAAAAGACGCTCTTTTTGACTAAATCACAGCAGTGGTTTTTGGGAAAGCGCGGAGCCACCACGGAACAAGATCTGGGTTTTGACGTTTATCTGGAGTTGGTCGATGGCGACGGCGCTTACCGTGGAAATTTGCAACTCACGCGGGCTTGGAAGCCAGCAGAAGAGCCAGCCACAGCGGCACCAGAGGTTCGGACTCCCGCGAACGAACGGGCTAGTTTTCCGGCGAATTACGAGCTTCATTTGAACGAAGCTTTTTTCGTCACCGGATTTTTGCCGCGCACTCAGGGTTCGGTTCCTACGGACGCCACATTCATGGCGATTTCACCCTTTGAAATTTTGAAAAGTTCGGAGTTTCAAAACTCTCAGGCCGATCTGGTCGCTTTTTTAACGTTTGACAAGAAATAGCCCGAACACTAACTGTGCCTGATGCAAACACAGTTCGGAACACACCATTACGGAACTCATTTTCAACTTCTTCAAAGCCCCTATCTGTCGGGAATTCTTGCCAGATTGTGTGCTCCGACGACCTTTCAACCGCAAATCAATCAGCTCATTGAAATTCTCTATTCGCAGCTCTTGGGTGTGGTCTTGGACCGCGAGTTTCCGGTTCAATCCTACACCGCAGAGACCCGCATGACCGCGCTCCTGTCAGCCAATGGACCAGGCAGCGGCGTCTTAAAAGGTGAATGCTTGGTTGCTGGGCAAAAGACAGTGGTTGTGAATCTCGCGCGAGCGGGAACTTTTCCCAGTCACATCTGTTACAACAGCCTTCATTATGCGATTCACGCCGAAAAGATTCGGCAGGACCACATCTTTGCCGCTCGGCAGACGGGCGAGCGGCAGGAAGTTTTGGGGTCCACCCTCGGTGATGCAAAGATCGGTGGGGATGTGGATCGTTCGATCGTGCTTCTGCCAGATCCGATGGGAGCCACCGGCGGCACGATGATCTCGGCCGTCAATCACTACAAAAAAATGGTGGGTGGTAAGGCTGACAAGTTCGTGGCGATGCACTTGATTGTGACACCCGAATACCTTCGCAAAGTGCAGATGGCTCATCCAGACCTGCGCATCTATGCTCTGCGTGTGGATCGAGGGCTGTCAGAAACCGATGTTTTGCACTCACCCCTGGGCCTTCATTGGGATCGCGAACGGGGTCTGAATGACCGCGGCTACATTGTTCCCGGCGGTGGTGGTTTCGGGGAAATCATGAACAACTCGTTCGTTTGATTTCTTCGCAATGCTTCGCTTCGCGGGACTTTTTTAAGTTGAGCTTTTCGCG
>CALCCV010000652.1 GCA_937900305.1 uncultured Pseudobdellovibrionaceae bacterium
ACTCTGATCCGAGAGATTGGTGGCGAACCATCAGACTCGAGGCGTTTTGCAACTTGCCCGTCGAAGAGTGTCCGATGGCTTGATTTCGCGGCCTCACCTGGCCCTTGCCTATGCAAATGAGATCGTTTCCACAGGGGCGCAGATCCGAACTCCAGGCGGTTGGTCGTGGTGAGAGCGCATGGTGATAAAGGTCGCCGCGAAAATAATCTTGTCGTACAAAGTCACCGAGACGAATTCCCTTCTTTGGCTTTGTTTTTTCCGCGGTTGGCCGAGCCCTCTCGCCGCTCAGGTTTGTCGAAGTCTTTGGGGTCAATTTTTGTAAACTGATACTCGATTTTTTGGGAGCAAGTGAAATTTTGTACGATTTTTCCCTTTTAAATTCTCCGAGGCTGATGCCAGAAAATTTTTCGCTTACGTCGTCCTCTTCGTTAACTTCATCGTCTTGACCCTGCTCGTTCGATTCGGTCTTAGCCAATGCCACCGAGGGTTTTTTTGTCAGTGATATGTCACCAGAAACAGGTGATGCTAAAAGTTCATCATTCGGAACAGCGTCGCCCGCCTGAGCCTCGGTATTTAAAGTGTTTTCTGGTTTGAGAGAGTTGTCGGGACTCGTCACGGTCTCAGATTCGTCCGAGGACGCCCCAGGTGCTGGAGTTGAAGCCTCAGAGCTTTTTTCGTCAGGACTTTTATCAGACGCATGAGACCCATTTGCTATAATCACCTCATCGGGAACTGGCGGAGTGTCGAATAAATCCAGTTGCTGAGGCTCTTTATTTTTTTTTGTTTTGCGCGGAGTCCGTTTTTTTTGTTTCCCTTTTTTCTTGGCAGGCTTCGATCCCTTGTCACCAAGATCCAACTCAAGTTGTTCATTGGCCTCGTCGCCTTTTTTGACTTCATCGGGTGAGTCGGACGGTGCTGGCGTTGGCTTTTGATTGTTATCAGAGTCTTGATCAGCTGGTTTATCCGGCTGCGTTTGCTCGCTGATTTTCTTTTCGGCCTCTTCCGTCATCGCCTCTTGCTTTTTCTCTTTATCGACTCGCTCTTTGGCCTCTTCATGAGTTGCGACGGCAGGCGCAGCCAACATTTCATTGATGGCCGATTGATTGGGTCCGACAAAGAGGCCGGGTTTTTCTTCATCCATACCAGCGTGAGAATCTTCGCCTGGTTTAGTAATGAGCTCTTTAGGATTGAGCTTCTCAAAATCAATCGGGCCATCGGTTTTTATAATTTTGGGTTTGTTCGCCTCTCGGGTTTTTTTTGCGAGCTCTTCCGCTCGCTGTTTGTTGTCCCTCGCGTTCTCGTCGGAAACCGCTTTGACATTTTCTCCGTCTTTGGTCTCCATCTGGTAACGGTACACTTTGCCGTCTTTTTTCAAAAATAAGTCGACAAAGGCTTGTTTGCATTCAAAGCGACCTTTGCTGTCTATGCTCAGACAATAAGACTTAGCAGCGATCTGGAGTGATTCAGCGACCTGTTGCCTCGACGTATCGGTGAGGGTAAAAACAATTTCGCCATCTCTCTCGTAACCAAACATCTTAAAATTTTCTTCGACCGACTTACGATGCTCTTTATCGAATAAGAGCACCCGGCCTGTGAAAGTGTAATCCCTTCCTTCTGAGGAGAGCTCGGCATCTTCAACTTTCATCGGCCCCATGTATAGAAACGAGGTTCCTTTCGGCACACGAATTTCTTCATCCGTCGTTAAATCCGGTAAAGTCGCAATGAATTCTTTGTGAGAGATGCTGGCAGGAGGTGGGCCCTCTTGCGGCAAGGGTAACGAATCTTCAGTTTTCGTATCTGTTTCTTCTTTAGCGGGAGTTGCGGCAGCCGCGACCGCGCCTTGGTCCGGCCCGATCACCCGGCGACTAGAACTGTTATCTGTGCAGCCAATTCCGAAGAGAAGGCCGCCCGCAGCTAAAGCTACGCTTCCGAAAAGCCATGCGCGAATCACCAAAGCTTTAGAAAGCATCAACAGCACCTCTTACGCGTCGGATTGGGTTTCAGGAGATAAAGCCCTAGGCAGATACCTGCAGGCCAGCGGCCAACCTGAAGTGAAATGCAGGAACTCTGCCCGGGAAGAGGTTGTCTAAAACTTCGACGACAGTCCCAAAAATGGCCTGTAAAGACTTATGGCTGACTTTGGAGCTCGGTTCGCAACTCCATGTAGATATCGAAATATCTCCAGGCCGGTGGCGATGAGGGCTCTTGGTGATGATCAGGTTTCAGCACCAGAGTTCCAGTTGCCAAAAGGATCCGTCGCACTTCTGGATTTTGAGAAATTTTTTGGCGAGTTGCACGCAAAATTAAATCGTAAAAGGCCCCTTTGGATGGTTCCCGATAGATCATTTTTTGACCGAGGTAAGAGACAAAATCGATTCCCAAGGTTTGCATGGCTGTGGTACCAAAACCCCCCGCCTCCTTGGCGGCAAAGCCTGTCATCTGGCCCACTTCGGCTCTTGTGGCTGGCCAAGTCAGAGTTGCCGTGTTGCGAGGATCGTTCGTAAGGGCGGAGTCGGGGAATTTCATCATTTGCCACAACCCCTCAAGACTCGCGTAGGTTTGCCCATCGAGCGTGATGGGTGTAGCCGCAAAATTCGAGAGAATTCCGAGTTCAGTGCGTTTGGAGACAATCACTTCGCCTTCTGCAGCGTCTTGCGGGAGAATCTCCCAAGATTCAGCCTGATCACGAGGAACTTCTTGCCACCATTCTTTCGGGTATTCAGTCGCAGCATCGGCGATGGCTTGTGTAAAAAATGAAAAAATCAGAGCCGAAGTCAAAATGACCGAAACAATTATGATCCCTGAAACATGGTAGGTTTTGAAAAAATTTTGAGTTTTATTCATGGAAAGCCCCTCCAGTTGAGTCATTCGAAAGGGCAAGCTACTGGACGGTCAGGCCGACTGTCCAATTCATTTTTGTGCGTTAAAATCTATATTTCTTCGTCGAGACCAAGGTGGTCCAAACGGCCGCGGTATTTTCCAATTGTCTGGCGGGACTTTTTGACTTCGGTGAGATCCTTAATGACCTGATCTTTGGCCTTTTGAACCAACGATAGGATCGTCAAATCTTGCCTTAGGATTTCACGCACCAAATGATCTTTTCGACGAAGTGAGATTTTGAGGGTCTCTCGCGCATCGGCCGAAATTTGCAAATCCCGATGTAAGCGCGCGCCGATTTTTTCATCGACTTCCTGAATGATGACCAGGAGTTTCTCGCGGGCACTGTGAAAAGCATCGAGTCCATCGAGTTGTGAATTTTCGAGAAATTTGATTTCATCATGATTGAGATTGAAAAATTTTTCGAGAAAATGATTTTTATGTTGAGCCAGTTCTAAAATTTCTTGGACCATAAGGGTGTTTCTCCGCTCTCGTTTTATTTGTTGGTGGGTGGGGTGGAGGGTTCGTTGCCATCGGAATCCGATTTGACTTTTTCGACGGCGACTTGCCAGCCACCGTAAAGGTTCTCTAGGATTTTGAGACCATTGCGAAAATGCAATGGATCGTTGGAGATGTTGCCCTTGGTGTATTCGTCTAAGATGTACATATAGAGTTGCTCGAGCTGGGATGAGAGCTCGGTGGCCACTTTGTGGTCGAGGGAGTTATTTAACTCCATCACGATGTCGTAGGCGCGGCCTATGTTATAGCCTTTGTCAGCGATCTTTTTTTCCTCAGCGGCTTTGATAGCAAGCTTCGTAAATTTAATAGCTCCTTCATAGAGCATTAATAAAATCTTTTCTTTGCTCGCACTCTGCACAGATGTTGACTTGTACTTTTGGTAAGCGCTCTTCATTCCTACATTCCCTCTTTAGGCGGTTTGAGATTCGATCCGGATCCTGGACCGTTTCTAAGTGTTACATCTTGTAATTTTTGTTCGGTTGTCGCGTTCAAGTTCTCGAGTCTAAGTTTCAGACAAATTTTCATCCGCCCTGCTGTCCATCTTGTTTCAGACCTTGACTCATGCCCTGAAACGCAGCTCCTTGTGAATTCAGTTTTGACATTTTGGATTCGAGGTCGGCGAATTTTCTTCGCAGTGATTCTTCTTTTCTCACGAGCTGCCTTTCTTTGTCGTCGATTCGACGATTCGTTTGTTCAATTCGATCTGAAATTCCTTTTTTGCGATTTCCAATAGTGCCAAAAACCCCGTTGGTGAGATTTCCGATCTCACGTTTCACGGTGGGCACAAATCCGACTTTTGATCCGTCGCCACGAAAAAACGCAGCCACATCTTTGGGATTGGAATTTAAAACGCGTTGAAATTTTTCTTGAGTGAAGTTCAAAGTTCCGTTTCGATTGAATTCAATCCCTAATTCGCTGATTCGAGCGATTCCACTTCCGGTACCGATTTGTGGGTTTAGAAGGACGCGTCTAAGGCTGCTTTCAACTGTGCGAGTGAGGCTATCTCC
Source organism: uncultured Pseudobdellovibrionaceae bacterium (assembly GCA_937900305.1). Classification (GTDB taxonomy): domain Bacteria; phylum Bdellovibrionota; class Bdellovibrionia; order Bdellovibrionales; family Bdellovibrionaceae; genus CALCCV01. The sequence goes on from CALCCV010000652.1 coordinate 4,404, forward strand.
ACCGAGTGGGCCAAGGCGATCCTTACCGCTGGCGTCTTTTTGCAATTTGCTCTGACCTTGGATAAAGCCAAGCGCACCGTTGTAGGCGTCGACAAAGGCTTTGATTTTTCCAGCTACGGCTTCGGTGTTTTCTTTCACGCTCAGGCGAATTTCCTTACCCGGGGCCGCCTGCTTTAGGTTCAATGTCACTCCGGGGATGATGTTTTCGAGTTGGTTTTCCGAAACTTCGACTTCAAATCCATCAACTTTAATTTTTCCATTTTGCGCGGGACGGGATTGATCGAAGTACATATCTTGATCCCCGTCGAGCATATAGACGGTTGGAAAAGACACTGTTTTCTCGTCACCGCTTTGGAGGCCGCTGACCAAGAGGCGGAATGGATTGTCTTTGTCCTTTTTATCTTCGAGAATGCTTGCGCGAACACCGGCATTTGAATTGTTGATCTGATTTACAACACCTTCGAGTGTCGAATTTTTTCCCGAGATGTAAACTTCTTTAAGACCTTGTGATGTCTCAAATTTGATGTAGCCAGTGCCCATCTGAGTGACATTTTTGTCTTTGAAGCCGTTTGAAATTGCGGCCGGCTTCTGAGCCATTTGAATCACTTCAATCCCGTACTCGCCATTGACGACCGTATTTGGATCCACTTTGCCGTCGATGACACTCGGTTCACTTGAGTTGAGCTGGGTGTCGGTGAATCCCTTTGCCGTTGTGAGGTCGCCCAGAGATTTCCCGATGTCGTTCAACTTCGTTTCCATATCGGTGACGAGTTTCAGCGTGTCTTCGCTTTTCTTTTTCTTTTCTTCCATCTGTTTAACGGGAATGCGCTCAGCTTCCATAAGCTGATCCACAATGTTAGGAGGTAATCCTGAGGCCAGTCCGCCAAACCGAATCGCTGCCACTTCGTCTCTTTCTTTTGCGGGCGTTTTAAAAATTCGCACGTAAAATAATGTTCTGAGTCCATTTTGACTCAGAAGTTATGAAAACAGTGTGTCAATAATTCGTCTTTGGACGTATGGCCTTTTTGTTCAGCGAGAGGCGTAGAAACCAGACCCAGATGGCGAGACAGAGGGCTAAGGCGAGTCAGGCCGTCTTGCGAATGAGGTGACCTTTTCGATCTTGCTCTTCCAGACTCAGGTCCCACAATTCAAGTTCAGGAATTCGTCGAATGGCGGTTCCTAAATTGTCCTTAACGATGACAAAGCGAACTCCGCTCGCATCTGTTTCGACTTCTAAACTCCAATGGTGTTCTTTGAAATGCGAGAGGTTGCCTAGTTTTTCAAGCGAGACTGAAAACTCAACTTCGCTCATGGGGCGTCGCTTTTTTTTCTGCTCTTCGTCGCGCGTCTGTTGCCCGTTGGCATCTCGATCATGGGAGCTATCGGACTTGATATCGCGGCCCACTTTTTCAATGACGGGAACTTGGTTAGGTAGAATGTTTGAGATCATTCCCTTGATATTCATACTCAAACTTCTCATCGGTCTTAAAATGAGATTTCTTTACAAGTTCGAGATAAAAAGTCGAGTCGGGAAAAAGTACCCCAGAAAGACAGGACGTCTTTCTGGGTAGGTCGGTACCGGGCGACTTGGAGGCGTCACCCTAAGAGCCTGTGAACCCCTGTTGCCAAGGGTTCGGAGCCCATTCGAAAACATCTGCCCTCTGATGAGAGCGGTGCAGACGCAGCGGAAGTCAACACACCTCTGCCGCCGGATCTTTGACGGCGAACCGAACCGCCTGAGGGCAGAAAGGTCCAGAAAAGAGCAGAGGATTTCGCATGGGCCCCGTGAGGGGCCGCGACCTAGGTCAGTGAGTAAAAAAATCAAATCGAAACTCATTAGCCAACAAGTTTTAATGCCATCTGTGGCACTTGATTCGCTTGAGCCAAGATTGAATTTGTTGCTTGCAACAAAATCGTATTGCGCGTGTTCTCGGCCGAAGCAGCTGCCACGTCAGTATCTCGAATGCGCGAATTTGCAGCCGAAATATTTTCGTGCATGACCAAAAGGTTGTCGTATGTGGATTGCAGACGATTTTGCAAAGCACCCAAATTGGCGCGATAACCATTCACTTGCACTTGCGCGGTATCGAGTGTTTCGAGTGCAGTTTGAGAGCCTTCTTTAGATGTAAAATCAAAACCTTCGATGCCAAGATTGGCGGCCGTCGCGTCAGCTTCTCCCGGCAAAAAGGAGATGCGATCGTTGAAGGAGTCATTTTGAATACCAACTTGGAAGTCGAATTGTTCAGCCGAGCCATTGATCAGCTTAACTCCGCCGAAAGCTGTGGTCTGAGAAATCCTCTCGACTTCTGATTTGAGCTGTTGAACCTCTTTGTCGATGAAACCGCGTTCGCGATCGGCCACGGTGTCTGAGGCTGACTGAATCGCCAACTCTCGCATGCGAGTCAGAATGTTGCTGATTTCGCCAAGACCACCCTCTGCCACTTGCACCATCGAGATGCCATCATTCGTATTTCGACCCGCCTGTGAATAAGATCTAATTTGTGATTTTAAGTTTTCGCTAATCGCCAACCCAGCAGCATCATCAGAAGCTTTGTTGATTCGTGAGCCCGAAGCTAACTGCCCCATACTCGTTTGAATCATTCGCTGAGTGCCAGTTAAAGCACGTTGAGCGGCGATAGACGTTACGTTCGTAGAAATGCGCATTCCCATGAGGGACCTCCAAGAAAGTTATGGAATGCTGGCCGATGACCTACATCAGCCAGTAATCCGGTTTAAACACGTTGGACAAGAATCTCCTGACACAAACTTTTTGGAGGGCTCATCTGACTTCGTGATTGTCACCTCACAAGAGCCAAACTTTTTTGTGAATCCTCTTCGAGTCCAGTCTAGTTGAACTGTCTACACAACCTTTCGGCTAGGTTACGGGCGGCTTTAGTCGAGTCGGGGAAAACTGGACCAAAGTTTGAGGTGAACTGGACTTTGGTTTTGAAAAGTCGATCAAAGTCTAGAGAAAACCTAGACCAAAGAATGGGAAAATCTCTACTCACTGTTTGTCTAGGGGGTCAAAGGTCTGATGCCCAAAGGTCGAGCTGGCCCAAAGACGGATCTAGGCTACAAAACGAGTTTATGACACCTTTCCAGAGGAGAAATGCAGTTGAAGTTTTACAAACTCTAGCGCTGCGCCTGCTTATGAGTTGCAATGATGAGAGGATTCGCATATCGAGCTCACATCGAGGTGCAAATGAGAACAGAAATCACACGCCGCCAACTTCTTCAATTTTTATCAGGGGCCTTGGTTTCGGGAATTGTGATTCCTGCACTCGCTCGCGAACCGAGTGAGGGTCTTATACAATGGGTGAAACATAAAGATCAGCCAAATGTATTAAGAGCTCTGGATAACGATGAAGTTGCAGCTTGGTTGGCTGAAGGCAAAGCTCAAATTGTTTCTTCAGATTCATTTTCCGATATCGGTAGCACGCAAACTTTTTTAAACTTCGAGCAAGTCACAGCAGCGTTGACCCCTGAGATTGAAGCGCATTTTCAACATTTCGTCTTGGTGAACACCGCCAAGTTTGACATTCACGCAACGATCGATCTTCCGCCACAATCCATGACGATTTTGGGTCGGGCGGCTGATGGTGGCCCTGTGTTTGTTCGGGGAGCCGATGGCGAAGCCGTTGATTTCACCTCGGAAGCCCTCCATTTTCGTGACCAGTTCTTCAGTTCGCGATTGCAGGGAGCACTTGCGGAAGCCATGAGTGAAGCTCAAGCTCGTGGCATCACCTTGAATCCGATGGTCAGTGAGAACCGCGGTCTTCTTCCGGTTTCTACAGGCAATGAGGATGGTGGGGAAGGTATCCGCACCTTTTCTGGAGTTTTCCAAATTCAAATTGCGAAAACGAAAGCCCATGTGCAAGAGAGCATCAATGATCCGATGTCTTATGCCCAATACATCCATCATCAATACGGCGTTGGTGGGCGATGGTCAGGCGTTGCCATCCATGGAACCCCTCCGGGTGGCTGGCGCAAGCTAGGTCAGTCTCGCGCGAGCCATGGTTGTGTGCGCACGTTGCCGCCCGTCGCAAAAGTTTTAAGGCGTTACTTCTTTGAAACCGCTTCGACAAAAACAGCTGGTCTGCCAGAGTTTTCAAGCAGTGAAGTGCTACCCGTTTTGACGGGCCGAAATTTTTCTGAACCTCGGCCCCACACCCTTTTCATTTTTTTCAATGGCTACAAAAATCCCGCTCAGCTCACTTAGATAGACCCGCCCAACGAGCTGAAGTAGAGTAAATACTCCCAGCAAATCTGCACCCAGTGTCATTTTGACAGTGGGTACACGGCATTCCTTTTGCTTAACGAAATTCATTGGCGCAGATCTTTCGGCTAGAAAAAAACTGAGGGATCAACTGGAACAATTTGTCAGCATCAATGGAACAGTGTGAGCAATTCGCAGAATACAGAAGTCAGTCCTCAAGTTGAAAAAAATTCTGCGAAAATCCCGCAAAAATTCCACAGGGTAACGATTTGGCAAAGTTCTGAGAGAGTTGCTTGCTGCGCTGAGCAATTAGGCATAGATTGCGCAGATTGAGAACTTTTCCAGATCGCCTGTGACGAATCACTCAGCGAAAAACAGTGGCCACAGTCGTCGCCTTCAGTGCGGCGGCGTAAAGGGGATGATATGATAATAGGGTTGGGACTTGCGGACTCTACCGATGGGGCACATTCGGACTCAAAATCTTTTTCTACTAAAGGATCCCTGGGAAAAAAGATCAATGATCAGATCTTTCAAACCGGTGCCTCAGTCAAAAGCTACTTAGCCATGCGTCGAGCGCATCATCAATCGACCCAGCCCAAGCGGCTTCAACACAAAACCCTTCGCAGAATTTTAGACGCACAAAAAGACACTGAGTTTGGGCGACACTATAAATTCAAAACTCTTAAAACTAGTCAGGATTTTCGCAAAGAGCTTCCGCTCTTTGATTATGAAGACCTTAGGCCGTTCATCGAAAGACAAGAGTTAACGGGTAAGGCCATTCTGAATTACGAAAATCCGATTCTCTACGCCATGACCAGTGGCACCACTGGTAAACCCAAATACATCCCAATCCTTCGTGAAACGATGAAGAGATATTCTGAAATGCAGGGATTGTTTTTTGCGTCAGTGGTGCACGAAGATCCTTCGGTGCTTCGTGGCCGCATTGCCGGAATTGTCAGCCCCGCGGTCGAGGGCCACTTTCCCGGTACACGGACTCCGGTGGGTTCAACCTCGGGGCAGATCTATAAAGAAATGCCGTCGCTCGTGAAAGCTAAATATGTTTTTCCGACCGAAATCTTTGAAATTGAAGACTATGATCTAAAGTACAAAACATTTCTGCGACTTTTGCTGAACAGTCCTGACGTTACGTATTTTGGCACTGCCAATCCATCAACATTGGTGAAGTTAATTGGCGTTTTGAATCAAGATCCAGAAAGCTACTTAAAAGATCTGCATGAGGGTGGATTCCACGCTTTGGGACAGTTGCCCAAGTCAATGCAATCGGCAGTGTCTCAACGTATCCGCGGAGATTCCAGCGCAGCTCGACGCTTAGCCAAAGTTCTTGAGCAACGCGGCTCGATTCGCTTTCAGGACTTTTTGCCAAACTTGAAAGTTGTAACCACGTGGACAGGGGGAAGTTGCGCGATCTTCTTGAACCAGCTCGAGGGTCAGTTTGCCCTGAATACGGTTGTCAGAGAGTTGGGATATTTATCGAGTGAGTTTCGTGGGACAATTCCGTTATCTCGTCACGCAAAAGCAGGTTTACCCATGATGTCGACCTATTATTATGAGTTTGTGGCTAAAGAGGATTGGGAAGCGGGTCGATTCAACTTCAAAGAAATTCATGAAATCCAAAATCGCGAGCAGTATTACGTATTCATTACCACCGACAGCGGACTCTATCGGTATAAAATGAATGACATTGTTGAGGTGGATGGGTTTCTCAATCAAACACCGCTGATTCGATTTGTACAAAAGGGCAAAGGAGTCACTAACATCACCGGCGAAAAACTTTACGAAAACCAGGTGATCTACGGAGTTCAATATTTCGAAAAGATGAGCGCTGCGACTTCAGCATTTTATGTTTGCACAGCTGACGAAGAAAATGCTCGTTACAATCTTTATTATGAACCTGTGTCTGAGCAGACCGACTCAGCTTTGGGCAAACGTCGAATTTTGGAAATCCAGTTTGACGAGGGCCTGCGCCAGATCAACCTAGAGTACGATGTAAAGCGAAAAAGTGGACGCCTTAAAGAGCCGAGTTTGCAGATTTTGCGACCTGGAAGTTTTGAAAAATTTAAATCCTTTTTCCTAGCGGCCGGGCAAAGAGAGGGCCAATTCAAAATCGTAGCTCTTGGTTATGAAAGAGACATGAAATTTGATTTCAAAGAGTGCTCGGCAAGGGCCGTGATTCCGCAAGCTAACTTCTCTAGCGCCCAAGAACTTTTAAATTTAAATTACGGAAAATAAGCTGATGAAAATATCGTATCGAACTTTGAACATTCCATTGAAACACAGTTTTAAACACGCTTCTGCTGAACGAAGCGTGGGATCGAGCATTTGGCTCGAGGCCATTGACGGTGAGGCCATTGGTCTTGGTGAAGGGTGCCCGCGCCCCTACGTCACAGGTGAAACTGAACAGAGCGTGATGTCGTGGCTTACGGAGTTTCAGCCAGAGCTCCAAAGTTTGACGTCCCTAGCTGAACTGCAGAGTTTCATTTCACAACACGCCAATTCAATCGACAAAAATCCCTCGGCATTTTGCGCTTTCGAACTTGCGGCGTTGGATTTGTTCGCCCAAAAAGCGAATGTGTCGGTCGAGGAGTTGGTGGGTCAAAGCTTTCCACCAAAAGGTACATTTCAATACACAGCCGTCATTAGTGATGGCACCGAAGAGAAATTCTTAAAAACCATTCAACAATTTTTGTTTGTAGGATTTACGGATTTTAAATTTAAAGTTTCTGGAGACCTGGAGTTGGATCAAAAAAGATTCGCAGTATTTCGTGGTCTGTTGAAGGCCGATGTGGCTGCTAAAATTCGAGTTCGCATCGACGCCAACAATTTGTGGAATTCGGCGGATGAGGCGATCACTTATCTAAAGGCCCTCGATGTCAAACTTTTCGCTGTTGAAGAGCCCCTGCAAAGCAAACTGCCGGAAGAATTGAGTCGCGTCAGCGTTGAAACGGGCCTCGCCATTATTTTGGATGAGTGTCTGGTGAAACCCCAAGATGTTTTAACTTTTGCGGCTCTGCCGGGACGATGGATTGGCAACGTGCGGGTTTCAAAAAACGGTGGCGTGCTAAGGGCTATCAAAATTTCTCAGAGCCTGGTCAGCCATAAAATGGGCCTAATCATTGGGGCACAAGTGGGCGAAACATCGGTGTTGTCACGAGCTGCGATGACAGTGGCTGAAGTGTTGCGTGGCCACGTGTTGGCTCAGGAGGGCGCATTCGGCAATTTGTTGATCGAAGAAGATCCCGTCGAACCTTCCATCGTGTTTGGGCCGGCAGGTGTGCTGGATGTTCATCTGATGGCCGAGTATGACGAAACCCGCATCGGGATGCAGGGGTGGGGATTGCGAAAAACTTCGGAAGCTCTGACCACATGACTGATCCCTTCAAAAAACCAAAAATGAAAATGACAAAAGAAAACCCAAAAAACCAAATATCCCGAGGGAGGATTAAAATGAAATCACTTTTCGCCGGTTTGGCGTTGATGGCGATTACAGCCACGGCCCATGCCGCAATTCCGTTTGCCGATGGTGAATCGGTCACTTTTAAAAACAGTCAAAGTTTCAAGCTGCACGCGCTGGTTTTCAAAGCCGAAAATCCAAAGGCCGTCTTGGTTGCGATTCACGGCATGCAATCTCACTCAGGTTGGTTTCTTTCGGGGCCTGAGTTGGCCGAGCGAGGAATCACGACGTTAGCCTATGATCGACGTGGTTCTGGTTTGAGCGAAGGTCAGCGAGGACATGCTTACACTTCTGAAGATTTTTTGGATGATTTGGCAGCTGCCGTTCGCGAAGCCAAATTATTGGCTCCAGGTTTGCCAATTCATTTACACGCAAATTGTTTTGGAGTGCGAATTGCCATTCCTTACGTCGTTCATAAAGATGTGTCGTCTGAAATTCGCTCTGTGATTTTCACGGCTCCAGGTGTTGCGATGGCGAAGAAGGCTGACTATTCTTTTAGCGAAAGACTTTGCATTCCATTCATCGACAATGGAATCGCGTCGGGCAATTGCGCGCAATTGTCGCCACGTCCTTTCTATGTCAGATCTCCGTTGGAGGATGAGCTTTTTGTCAGCTCGGGACCTTGGTTGACGGACTTTGTTAACTCCGATGAGTATGCTTTGCGGGAATTAACGGCTGGATTTTTGATGGCGACCAACAAGTTGACGGCACAAATGAATGCCGACATCGCTCCCCAGGGCGGCCATCAAGGTTCCGCTTTTAAAACGCCCATGTTGATGATTTTAGGATCTTCTGACGTTATGGTTAACAACGCGAAGATTGATCAATTGCTTTACAATGTTCATCCGGGGCAAAAGCAACGCCTTGTCCTGCCTTGCCAACATGGTCTTGAGTTTTGTGGTGAGAGTGGTGTGCAGCAGTACCGGGACGCCATGGTAAATTGGATTTTGTCACATTAGTTAGCCAAGCTACTTAAGTTGAGAGATGGATCTTCGAAAGGTCGGCCTTTGCCGGCCTTTTTTCTTTTGACAGCAGGCAGATCTTCAAACTCAAAATGTTGGGGTGGAGGTCGCCGTTCATGTCTGACAAATTGTACTTACACATGGGTCCGGGAATGAATGCGCACTGCGAGCGAAACCTGTTGGCTACCGAGTGGACGGACACCGAGTTTTGGGATCAGCCGACCATTTCAGATTCTCAGGATGCCTTTTTAGTGCTGGTTAAGGCCGTCTGCCAGAAGGTTCAACAAAAATTTCAACGCTCGCAAAAGCCAATCACGCTGGTGGGTCACAGTTTTGGTGGTCACCTCGCGATAGAAGCGCTTAAAGAGGTTGGCGCTATGGTTGACCGCTGTGAACTGTTGAGTCCGGTTTATGACTTACCTTCGGGTTTTCTGGGCGTACTGAAAGCCTTGGGAAAAGATGCTGGTACCACCCCAGAATTGAAGATGGAAATCGAAAAATATCTTTTAGCTAGCGAGGGCTCTAGGCTTGGACGACCTCAAAATTTCTGGGAGTACATTCAGTTGATCACTCAGGATCCAATGTTTTTTCGGGTGTATTGGGCCGAGCCAGATCTATTTCGAAAGTTTGGAAGAGTGGCCGCGTCTGCCCCTCCGTTGGATCTCGAGACATTTCAATTCGTCCTAAACGATATTTTTGAGAAGGTTGATTTTTCAAAAGCTAAAAAGAGCTTATGGACTGGACCTGTCGAAATCACTTTTGGGGCTCTGGACCCACTGGTTGACGTTGAGCGGGAGGACCGTTTATGGAAATCAGTATTCCCTCAGGCCCAAGTTCGTACTTTACCAGAATCAGGACACTACCTTCATCTCGAAGATCGACTGCGTCTTCACGATGGTCCGCTCGTGCGGGAAGGCGTGGAGCAGTGCAATCACCACGCCGACCGCCGCGAACGAGGCCGGTGAATCGCCAAGCCATCTGGCGTTTGCGCCAT
>CALCCV010000653.1 GCA_937900305.1 uncultured Pseudobdellovibrionaceae bacterium
GCAATCTGGAATAAAAAAGTTCATATTCTAAGTGGAGGACAGCGAAGAGCGTTGGCTTTAGCACTCGCATTTTGTGGTGGATCGGATGTAGTTGTTCTAGATGAGCCCACCGTCGGGCTCGATACGGAAGTCCGTCGGCGAGTTTGGGACTATTGCCGAACTCGCGCGGCGACTCAAACACAAGCGATTCTTATGTCAACACACTACCTCGACGAAGCGGAGTCTCTCGCATCTCGCATTATGTTGCTAAAACAAGGAGTGATTGTTCGATCAGGTTCTGCACGCGACATTCACCAAGAGTTCGGATTCACCAGAATTCAATTTATTTTACCCGACGAAGCGGCCCGAAAAATCCCTTTTCTCAAAACTTTACATCAGAACCGACACTATTTAGATACTCAAAACACAAAAAAAACCTTGCAGACACTCATGCTATTGCCGGGGTTTGAGATCGAATCGATCAAACCCGTTCCGCTTGAGGAGGTATTAAAAAACCTCCAAGGAAATCAAACCCAATGAACATCGTCGCTCTTCATTTCTTTTTTCGCCTCAAACAAATTTTTCGCGAGCAAGCTTACGTCGTCAGTACGTTAATTTTTCCAGCTCTGTTTTTTCTGATTTTCGCACTTCCCAACGCCACGACTCCCGAACGAGCAAAGCTTCTCCTCGGCTCATTCAGTGCATTTGCGATTTTAGCCGTCGTTGTCTTGCAGTTTGGAGTTCAACTTTCAACCGAAATTCGATCCCCATGGAATCAATACTTAAGAACATTGCCAGTTTCTCAACGAAAACTTTTTTCCGCCGATATGTTAAGGGCCTTCGTCATGGGTTCATTGTCTGTCTTCGTCGTGATCTGCACAGTTCTTGTTTCGACAGATGTGTCCTTGTCTGCAGCAGACGTTTTTGGATTGTGGATTTTGCAATTGATTTTGGCCATTCCCTTCAGTGTCTTTGCTGCCGGTCTTGCCTTTTGGATCCGGCCCGAGGCGGCATTGCCCATTTTCAATTTAATTTACATTTTGGGATCATTCGCCGGAGGTCTTTGGTTACCCCCAAATGCTTTGCCCGAAAAAATTCGTGCTTTGTCCGTCTATCTTCCAACCCGGCACATGGGCGAGGTCACCTGGGCTTTTCTCCTGAACAATCCTTTTCCTAGAGTTGAAGCTGCACTGTTGGCTTTATTTTCAGCTTTCAGTTTGATTTTTTATCTGGTCAGTTGGCGATCGTACAAAAAATCTCCGCACTCCAACTCCTGATTGGTCGAGGTCTCGTCGTCTCGACAGATTTCCTCGTGATATTCTCAAAGAAATGTTACGAACGCACTGGCGGGCCGACCTATTTCAATTTTCCGTTCGATGCGGCATTTCGCTGATATTTTTGATTTTGCCAAACTTGGCTCACGCTTTTGAAGGATGCAATCTCGTGGATCGAGCCTGTTGGGATAGCGACTATCGCCCCTCCTCCCCTGCCTATCCGTCCTCAAGTTCTTCGATCCGGCTCAACCCATCCGCCGTTCCACTAGATGACCGCTTCGGGATTGAAACCATCGGCTACAAAAGCGAATGGGATGTGGGACTCGTGAAGGGCAATGGACGAATCGGCGCAGCAATCTCTCCAACCAGTGGAGAAGAGACCTTTTTTGGCCCACCGGCTTTTGAGTTTCCATCTGACTACCTCGAAAGAAAAAGTGAAAAAAGAAAATTTAAATCTCAAAAAGTCAATTTGGCCACGGCGTTCTCAATCTACAACAACAAAAAAAGTGACTTGAAACGCTTGCAACTCAATCTTGGTTTGATTGGTAAATACAATCGACTCTCGGGGGAGGTTTTACCTGGCGCTGGACTTTCGGCCATTGCGGGTCCGTTTACGTTGGGCTACGCGCGTGGAGTCGACAAACACGTCATTGATGGCGAGCCCTACGGAGTCGACAGTGGCATCGAACTTTTCCCCTACGACACCGAAACCTATGCAGTTGGTCTTTTCCTAACAAGCGTCGCCATCGATTACTCTCGCCAATCCATTCGCTTTCCCAAAGATCCTCCCATTGAAGTCACTATGCTCACCGCAAGCGTATTTTTTAAAAAATGGATATTCACGTTAGCTTCGAGAACCGAAAACTCCACCCGACCGGACTATGACGAAACCAAAAAAGCACTCGTCACCCGCACATTCAAAAAGGATGTCTTCGGAGGCGTTCAATTTGCCGCCACAAAATATCTTCTCGTCGGAGGATATATGAACTACTACTTGCTCAATGAACTTTCCTTGGGAATCACCCTTTTCTTCTAAATGCTTCCCACATAGTTTCTCCGCCCTGTATTTTTTATGGCAAAAAAACCAGAGTTTCTTTAACTCCAGGGTACCCATCTGTGTACCACCAGTACCACGATGAAATAAAAGTTATATGACCAAATAAAATAAAAAAGTGACTCCACATTTCGACCCGATCTGAATTCAGCGTAAGGTATCGATGCCAGTGCAAAGCTTCGTCGATCAAAGAATACAAAATCGACAGGGCAATCAATGCAATCACGATCGCCTTCATTCCAACCGGAAAAGTGTAGGCAAGGCAAAGCGCCAGACAACTCGTGATCCCCGCGAAAATTGTTATGTGGTGAACCAACGCTTCCCCTTTTTTGAGAACTTCTTTGTACCGAGTTCGGTGCCCAATGGTATCGAAAGCAATGGCGGCGACAAAAATAAAAACACCAACTGGCAAATTCCAAACGTAAGCTGGAAATTGCACTCCATTAAAGTGTCCCACCAGGATGAAACCTGACGTCGAGCAAAGAAGACCTAACATCAAACCAATCCACAAAATATAAACAATCCAGTCTTCACGCTGAAATTTAAAAATCTCTGCGGCGTAGTCACATGTGTCTCGCCAAAAACTCTTTGCTTCGGTCACTGAATCCTCCAGACTGGCAAATCGCTGACTCTCACAAATTTCTTACGTTGGGGCCAACACCGAATCCACACAAACACGGCGTTCAGCAGGCACCCGACTTTTTGAAGGCGAGTGGTAACAACACGGTCCTCCCAAGCTCCAGCCCCCCGTTTTAAAACTTCGGTACCAATGCGAGCATAGGAAAATCGCGCTATCAAAATCACTAATGAAGATTTCGCCGGCAGATGTATCACTCCCCGTTCACCAGATTGATAAAGTCGATCCGCTTCACACAAAAGCTCTTTGACTACCTCGTGCACACCCTGGGGTTTGCGCCACAAGCCATCTCGTTTTGAAAAAATGCGGTCTCTTGAAAAACCGGCCCGCTCGAGATCTCTCATTGGCAAATACACCCGACCCATTTGCCAATCCGCTTTTACGTCTCGCGCGCAATTGGTCAATTGCATTGCCAAACCTAAATCACACGCGGCCCTCAGAGCGCTGATTTCGTTGACGCCCATGATGTGAGCCATCATCAGTCCCACGACCCCGGCCACTCGATAGCAATAAACTTTCAAATCCTCTATCGTTTCGTAACGTCGATTTTCAACATCCATTCTGAATCCCTGGAGAAGTTCGAAGGGATAGGTGTGAGGAATTTCAAATCGCCGAACCACCCACCTGAGCGCCAAAAATGGCATTGGCACAGGCTCATCGGATCTCAACGCCAACTCCGTTAACTTCTGAAGTTCATTCATCCGCACGACCTGTTGGTCGATTTCAGCGTCATCAATTTGATCATCGCAGTACCGACACCAAGCATACAAAAGGGACGCCCCTTGAGCCTCACTTTTGCTAAAAAATCGACTTGCAAAAGAAAACGTTTTCGAACCCTGAGCAATCGAATCCTCACAATACCGAATCAAATCTTTCTCCGTTAAAACTGATTCGCAAGTTGCGATGCTTACAGAGTCAAAGCTCATGAAAATCTCTTTCGATCACCGACGCCGTGGCTTTTGCCGAATTAATCACACCCGGAACACCCGCCCCGGGGTGAGTACCAGCGCCCACAAAATAAAGACCTTCCAATTTTGGATCTTTGTTGTGCGTTCGAAAGTAGGCACTCTGAGTTAACGTTGGTGCCATTGAAAATGCAGATCCCAAATGGGCGTTCAGTTCCAATTTAAAATCTTCCGGAGTAAAAATTCTTTGAGTGACAATATTCTCTCGCAAACCCGGTAGCAGCCTTTTTTCCAAATATTCCAAAATCTTTTCTGCATACTTCGGGCCTTCTACCTGCCAATCTGTCTGACCAATTCCCAAATGGGGAACTGGCGACAGCACGTAAAAGCCTTCGTGCCCAGGCGGTGCTAAATCCGGATCGGTCACGGTGGGTGCATGCAGATAAAGGGAGAAGTCAGGAGCCAGCACACCTTTGCGAAAAATATCGTCCAACAATCCCTTATAGCGTGGTCCAAAAAGAACTTGATGGTGAGCCAATCCCGGATATTTAATTCTGGTGCCAAAATAAATCAAAAACAAAGACATCGAATAATCTGAACGCATGAGCCTCTTTCGAGTCGTTTCGACGGCCCGCTCTGTGCGCAAAAGTTTTTGGTAAGTGTGAACTACATCTGAATTGCAAGCGACCAGATCTGATCTCAGCTCATCACCAGATTTCAAGCGAACTCCGTACGCCCGCTTTCCGTCAGTGAGTATTTCATCGACTTCCGAATTCAAACGAATTTGCCCACCCATTTCGGAATAAAGTTGGACCAAGCCTTGAATCAATGCGCCCGTCCCTCCTTTTGGAAAAAAAACACCCCAGTTCCGTTCCAAGTAATGGATGAGCGTATAGATACTCGAACTCACAAAAGGATTTCCACCCACCAGCAGAGAGTGAAAACTGAAAGCCTCGCGCAACTTGGGATCTTTAATAAACTTACTAACCATTGAATACACTGATCGATGCGCCGACAGTCTCACCAGTTGGGGTGCGACCTTCATCATGCTCCAAAAGTTGAGAAATGGCACATGAACCAGTTTTTCATATCCCTCTCTAAAAACGGCCTTCGAATATTCCAAAAACTGAAGGTAACCCTCCCAATCTTGAGAATTGCGAGCCTTGATTTGCTCTTCCAGTTTTTGATTGTCATTGTCATAATCAAATTGATAGCCATCGTCCCAAAGCAATCGATAGAAGGGCGTCACCGGTAACAAGGTGACATAGTCCGAAGTTTTTCGACCCGCCAATTCAAAAAGTTCATCGATGCAGTGAGGAGCCGTAATCACCGTCGGCCCGGCATCGAAAACAAAACCCGCATCACGATAGACATACGCACGGCCTCCGGGCTGATCTCTTTTTTCGAGAAGTAGCGTTTGAAAACCTCTGGTTTGCAAACGGATCGCCAGGGACAATCCACCAAAACCACTGCCAATAACGATGGCCTGATATTTCTTCAACCTTGCGTCCCTTCGACGGCCGCCAGCAACTGTTCAAACATTTCGTGCGCCATCTTCTTCTGCGAACTGTGAAGACTGAATTCAATTTCTTTCATCTCTTCCCGCAATTCGGCCAAAGCCAATTCAAATATTTGCGTTTCCTTCAGCCACACCAGCAATTGCGTTTCGTCCGGGAAAGCATTGACTGACGCCACCAAGTTTTCATAGATATTTTCTGACCGAGAAGCCCACGCCCACACATACGACGGCCGATGTTGTCGCAGATCCTCGAATCTCTTCTCCGGCGTCGTCCGATCCCATCGCAGATTTTTAAGGTCATCCAACTTTTGTAACAACAGGCCCACTCGCTCACCCAGCGCGAAAGCCTGGTCCTCAGTCGCCAAATCAGCTCCCGCTAAAATGGCCCCTCCTGCCACCGAAAGTGCGGTAACCGACGCCGTTTTAAATCTGTGGCTTTGAAAAATGACTTCAGAAACTCGAGCGCGATCCACCTCGCGAATATCAATGGCGAGATCTAGCGACTGGCCCAAGTGCCCCCAATACAGGGTGTCTCGCAACAGCAGCAACAATCGCTCGCGATGTCGAGAGTTCTCCACCGACACTTCCACCATCTTTTGACTAGCGCTCAAAAGCCACGATCCCAAATTCAAAGCTCTCGCTAAGCCCATCTCAATGTGCAGACTGGCCCGCCCCCGGCGAGTCAAACTGCCATCTTGAATGTCGTCAATAATCAAAGTTCCTGAATGCAAAAGTTCAATCGCTTGGCAAAAGCCTTCAACGGCACTGACCGTGCTCATTTCCGGGTTTCCAAACGTAGTTCCCAATTGAACCAATCGAGTTCGTATTTTTTTACAGCCTTGAGAGCTGTACTCCTGAAGCGGCTGAATGAACTGCTCATGGAAATGCCGCACTAAAAAATCGGGTCCTTGCTGAGGGCTCAGCCTAGACAATTCCATCGAAGGTTCCTTCGCTGTGAAAAATTTCACGTATCCTATTTCCAGATTTTAACTTTTCCCAATCACCGACCAACCACGGCAAGGCTGTCGCGACGGACACCGGAGGTTTGCCCGATAGAATTTTTATTTTATCGAGCATGGACGATCGACCAGAATAAAACCTTTCGATTAAACTTTCTGGCAGTTGATAAAATTTTGAAAAAATTTTCCATCGTTCGTGCGCCGGAGCCGCCAAAAAAAGAAGACGGTTCAGCAAAAAATAGAATCCTGATGGACGAAGATTCTCCAACCGTTCGGAGCTGCCACCAATCCCACCTGCCAGCAACTCTTCAATCACCCGCAACGCCCAAGGTAGAGAATAGCTTGTGGTCGGATGAAAAAATCCGCCCCGCACACCGAACTCATTTGCTAGGCGCGGCCTCGCCTCCAAAGGAATGGGCAAACAACCCTCCTCTTCACGCTCAACAGAATATTTGCGCCCTGGCCAGCGCCACTCTACATACTCTTGTAAATCTAATCTTAACTGGGATTTTGCGAGCTGAGGATCTAGGGAGTATCGCGTGTCTTCAACCAAAATCTCCGTGGCTGACCAAGGTAGCAAATACAAAAAGCGATAGCCTTCTTTTTGCTGAACTTGGACGTCCATGATCACCGGATTTTTCAGGCCATGGGGTTCCTGAAATCGCAACTCCCAACCTACAAATTTTTGAAATCCCGAAAGCGTCGACTCAAAATCTGGAGCTCGGCGCTCTCCTCTCGCATCGACAACTCTGTCTCCACAAAAAGTGCCTTGAGACGTCGTTACACTATTTCCAGCCACTGCAATCACATCGCAATTAAAAATAAATTTTTCAGAACCCACGAAATTTAAAACCTCAGAACCAAAGGCACTTGCCCTCAGCGCACAATAACTCTGCCCTAATGTTCGACGGTAGGTCGAGAACCAAACTTCTTGGTGCGACCATTGGTGATGAACGAAGTTGGAAATCTCAGACCATTGCTGAGCTTCTAAATCAGATTTGTGAAAGGACCAGGTTTTATTTAGATCAAGAGAAAATCTTTTTTCCAAAATAAAAAAAGACTGACCCGATTTTTTAAGTCGAACGGCCAAAAGAAGATTAAAGAGACCAGCACCTAAAAGTAACCATCCACAGGACCTTTGCATCGCTCAAGAGCCTAGGGAGCCGAAGACAAATTGTCCATCCTTTTGTCCGGTAAATGCCTAAGGTCAGTAGATCCATTTCGTTGCAGCCACTGGTCAGAGACCTGATTCAATTCGAACTCTCGGCGCAGCTGTTGGCCATTAGAAAGTCGCAATACAATTAAGACCAATTTGTGCATGTCTTGCAAAAAGCCCATCGTTTTCAAGGCCGCAGCATAAAATTTCAATTGATCAAAGGCCTCTTCAATTTTTGAACGTTGACCCGATTTATAATCGAGAATCCAAACTTCGCTCCCAACCTGAGACCACCAATCAATTCGCCCGGCATAGCGGGCCCCGAGATGATTCAAAATAAAATCCCACTCGGCATGGCCATCTGGCAGTCGTCTCAGCAGTTCTCGAGTCCCTGACGAAACCTGTGGCCAATCAAAGTCACCCAAATCTGCCAATGACTTCGCAGCCAGCTCCATTCGCCAGTGCGAATCCACTCCATCCTTACGGCGTCGAAACCGATCCAATATCGACGAAATGGATTCTCTACGAGCCATTGGGCTATTTCTTTTTTCGCGCGCCAAATTTCGATGGGCCAACCGCTCACGCCAATGTCCAAGCTCACTCCACGAGGAGATCTTTATTTCCTCGCTTAGAGCACTGGAGATCACACTTTCATTTTTTATCGCAGCGACCGAAAAATCTTCGAACATCTGCTCTGCCTCAAGCTTCGCAAGGCCCGCCCACTGGCCCCGCCGAGTTTCAAATTGAACACCATTCAATTCATGAAGCCCGTCAACCTCGGGCCAATGCAGCTCACCAAACCAACTGTGAGGTTGAGGTGGCTGCTCGATCCATAAAAACAACTGCGTTTTCGCCCTTGTCGCCGCCACATAAAAGAGCCGAAAGTGCTCCGCCAACTCATCCTCTCGACGAGTTTTTTTGACCAACTCTGCAACTGGATTTTTTTTCGTTTCACTCAAATCAATTGTTTTTTCACTTAGAGAAAATAGGTTTCGATCTTCCCACTCATACAAGCGACCCTTCGATTGAAACCGAAACTCCGAGGCCATTCCAAAAACAAAGACGTAGTCGTACTGCAACCCCTTCGAAGCATGAATGGTCTGCAAACTCACTTGTCTTTGGGAATGAAGTGCCGTTGCTTCCCTCACCACACTGGTTCCTCCCCAGTGCTCATCTAACATCTGTAAAAAAGTTTCAGGATTTAACGTATCTTGGCGAGCGGTCTCGACCAAATAATGCAGGGCTTTATTCAAATTGAACGCCGCCCGACCCGAAAAATCTCGTCGTAAAGCCACCTTCCAAACGCCAGAGTCTTCCAAAAAAGCCTGTAAGGCCGCATTCACGCCCTCCCATTCAAACACCTTTCGCAATTCCGACAAACAGCGAATGGGTTCTGAGTTTGCATGCCGCTGCGTTAACAACACCCAAAGTGAAGATCCTTTGAAGGAGTCGGATGTCCATAAGACCTCGGGCAACCGAAACCACGGCGAGCGCAACAGACGAAATAAATTTAGATCATCGCACGGGTTGATTAAAAATCGCGCCAAAAGTATTAAATCACGAACTTCGTCGTGATCAAAAAGTTCACCGCCCGACTCTATCAAATAGGGGATCTTGTGATCGCTCAAAAGACGACTCACGCGCACAATGTCCTTGTAAGTTCTAACCAAACAAGCAATCGTCTCAGTCGATGATTTTTTTTCTAAGACCCTTTGAATTTCGACTAACAATTGGCCTTCAGTTTCATCCTGCAAAAAAATGCACGCCGCTTCGCTCCCGACCTCTTCAGTCGATCGGGGTTGCATTTCTTGAAATGCCCCAGGTACCCGACGAAAAATCTCATTGAAAGATTTCAAAAGGCGCGGTTGCGAACGATAATTAACGGTCAAATACTCAACTTGACCCGTAGCTTTCATAGCCGCTTCTTGGGCAACAAAAATTTCAGACTTTGCACCACGAAAAAGATAAATGGATTGCTGGGGATCTCCCACAAAATAACGAGGTTTTTTTCCCATCAGCCCATTGAGCAAAATCTCTTGAATTTTCGACGTGTCCTGGTATTCATCAACCATCCAATAATCCCAAGACTCTGAATAAGACTCTGCAATCTGCTGAAACGCACTTACGAAAAACAAAGACAACGATTCCAACTCATCCGTCAATATCTGCCCACTACTGAAAATCTGAGATTGCAGTTCCGTTCGATAAGACTTTACCAACTCGAAAAAAATCTGATTGAGGTGCGCAAGGTCTCGCCAATCGTCATCCTCTGTTCCCGCGGTCCAAAGCTGTAAAGTCTCATCAAATTCCGAACGCCACTCTTTTAGGCTCTCGTGCAAAGCAGCCGAAACACTTTCCGATTTTCCTCGCGAAGGCATCCTCGTCAATTGTTCCTTCAGCCGACCCCATTTATTGATCGGAGCCGAACTGCCGTCCGCTAAAAAGGACTGCCAAAGCTCCCGAGCCTTGTCATAGGAGGGAGGTAAAGACTCCGCCACCGATAGTTCGGCGAGATATTCGCGCAGCTGATCTTCAAGATGAATTCGCCTTACCTCTATGAGTTCAATAAAATCTTTGGACTGTGCTGGCACCGATACCAAATCGAGACCCTTAGCGAAAGCCTCCTGAACTATTGCCGCCAAATCATTGACTTCAAAATGAAACAACAGCGTCTTGGACTCCACAGATTCCAAAGCTTTTCGAAATGCGCTGCGACGGTCCCGCAATAAAACGAAGGAGTCGACCACTGCCAGGCCTCGCCCCATTCCCAGTTTTTGAAAAACAAACTCTAAAAAATGAAGAAGTACACTATGAATGGTTGAGATATGAACTCGACGAGGATCCTGGAAAATTTTAACCAGATCAAGCCGCCCCCGAGCAATTCCCATCTGAACCAATCGTTCCTGCAATTCACGGGT
>CALCCV010000654.1 GCA_937900305.1 uncultured Pseudobdellovibrionaceae bacterium
GTGGTTGGGTTTTATTTTTGAGGCAATTCCGACCCCGCTGTAGCCTTTTCTTACCGCTGAGTGCCAATAACTGTGGTATCCCAATTTTTCAAGGCTTTCGATGTCTATCTGATCGTTTCCGGCCTTGCTCTCCTGAATACAGATGATATCCGGATCGGCAGTTTTCAGCCAGCCCAGAAAATCTTTAGTAAAAGCAGCTCTGATTCCGTTGACATTGTAAGTGATTAATCTCATAAACAAAATAAATTTATCATTGAAGCCCTCGGCTACCTGTTGCAGCACTGAATGTTGATCGCACGCTCCTAAAAAACCGATCGGAGTACTCACCCTTGGTGCGGCTTGTCCCTTGCGGTTGACCTTCTTAGCTAAAGATTCTGCCCAAAGTTGTTGGACCCAAGAGCCCCACCAACGAAACGCGTCCGAATATCCCCAAAAAACCGTGATGAATTCCTCGCGTTGCCAACTTTGCAAGAATTGACCCATGAGCTCACAAATCATTTCCTCATTTTCAAAAGCAGCCTTGGCTCCGTCACACAACCCCTGCAATTGAAATCCCAAAAACGCTGATGGAAATAAACCCACAGGAGACAAAACAGAAAATCTCCCACCCACATCAAGAGGAATCTCCAGAAGCGGAATTTTTTCGAGCATCGCCCATTTCGTCAGCGGGTTAGGTCTTGCTTCCGAAACCACCGTCGTATTTTCTGGAGTTAAAGCCAACCCGCGCTCTCCTAAATACTGCTGT
This sequence comes from uncultured Pseudobdellovibrionaceae bacterium, assembly GCA_937900305.1. Lineage (GTDB taxonomy): Bacteria > Bdellovibrionota > Bdellovibrionia > Bdellovibrionales > Bdellovibrionaceae > CALCCV01. The sequence goes on from CALCCV010000654.1 coordinate 746, forward strand.
AGGAAATCCAGTTGAGCGAGAGTCTCCACCGTACTCCCACTCTTTGAGCTAACTAACCAATGCACTTGAGACGGGTCTTCAAGAGAAGTGAGCTTGTTCCAAAATGAAAACGCATCGACATTATCAAAAAATACGATCTCTCGATCCATTGGCATCGCACACAAGCATTCGACCAAAGCACGAACTCCAATCGAACTTCCTCCAATACCGAGCAACGCCAACGTTTTTGCCTTGCGTGCGGCCTCGTGCCCACGGTTCTCGCAGGTTTTCCATTGAGCTTCGCGAAAAGGTAAACGAAAAAAACCGAGGTCTTCCCTTTGTAGCAAAGACTTCAAGCCTTTTCGGCAAATTTCAAGGGACGATTTTTCTGTCGGCACAGTTTGATATTTGATTTCCAAATGCAACTCCTCAGCTATCGGTGGACAATAGCTTCGGTTTAACGATTTGCAAAACAAAAAATCTATTCTTTCATAACTTATGAACGCTTCGGCGACAGGCTTATGTCACGACAACGTCTTCTTCGATTCGATGGTAGCCACGCCACTCTTTCAGTCGCGCGCGAGGACGGGTTTCCTCTTGAATTGGATATTCGATAAAAACATATGTGAGCTTAGTGATTTTTCCGAGCGACGCCACGTCTAAAGATGTCAGCTCCGTCCATGTTCCAGTATTAAAATACTCTTTTTCTTCACCAAACTGTCGGTATTGATAAACGTGTGTGTGACCGAAGATGACGGTATGCACTCGTGGATTTGCAAGAATTCGTCGAGCCGATTCTGAGAGGTCTGGAAAAACGGCGCTCTCCAGAAGTATCTGCAATATTCGTTTGACGCTAAATGCCCGACGCGATTCTTGACGCAAGACTGACTGTGCAAAGTACAAAAATAACTTTCCCAAAGTACTTAGAAAAAACTGAGTCTCGTTGAAAAAGGCCCAGCGCAACATCTTGTTAAACGGCCGGATCTTATCAACATGGGGATAATGTTGTTTTACCTTCAAAACGAAATCTAGAAAAAAGTGAGAACCAAACGGAAGATTTAGAATCGGCTCAGGCAAATCTTTTTTTAGAAAAAACTTTTTGGGATCCATTCGATTGGCAGCTTCGTGCATGTGCCCGTGCTCAATATAGATCCCATCAAATTCATAAACGACATTCTTGTATTTTACATTGGCACCAACGACTTCGTTCAACGCAACTCTTGTTTTTGGCCACATCATGCACTGGTCGTGGTTTCCCACCACGTAGGTGATTGAATTCCCATCTTTGGCGGCAAACTTTTTCAATGCTGCGAACACATCGCGATGCCCGGAAACTATTGAGTGCAG
>CALCCV010000655.1 GCA_937900305.1 uncultured Pseudobdellovibrionaceae bacterium
AACCCGATGCCATTGGCCTCAAGCTGGGTAAGGCTCTTTTCGAAGATGCCATCATCAAAGCTCGAACCATGGGTTGGACTAAATTGCTGATTGTTTCTGATCCCTATGCCGAAGCCTTCTATTTGAAAATGGGAGCCGTGCGAATCGGAGAGCGTGAGTCGAAAGTTCGAAACAACTTCTTTCTGCCTTTGATGGAGTACGACCTCGGTCTCACCCTCATCGGCGATTCAAAGATCAAAGCTGTTCCCATCGACGATTGTGGCGAAGCGCTCGTTGATTTGGCTCTAGATTTCAGCGATCTCAACATAGATTTTGAACGGTTTCATGTCCAAAAGGAATCGCAGAGCATCTCTCTGGCCAGAAAAAGTGTAGGGGACAGACTCCGTGTGGCCCAAGGACTTCTGCCCACACATCTTAGGCTTTTAATCAAGGAGTGCCACCGGCCTCGGTGGGTGCAAAAGAAATTTTGGGATGTCTATTTCGACTTTCTTCAAAAAAAATATCCGAACTGGAGCCAAGCTGAAATCTATGACGAATGCTCTAAGCTAAATGCACCTTTAGATGTGGCACCCCACACAACTGGAGGTGCGGTGGACCTCACTCTCACAGAAACCAACGGAATTCCTCTCGATATGGGAACGGAATTCAATGCGTCTCCGCTCTCGTCCCATCGAGCAACCTACACAGCCGCCCAAAATATATCAGATGCCGCAAAACAGAACCGCCAAATCTTATTCCGTTGCATGAGCAAAGCTGGCTTTGTCAACTATCCAACCGAACGGTGGCATTGGTCTTACGGCGATAAGTATTGGGCCTATGTAACCAAAACCCCAGCCGCCATTTATTCCAGTGTAGAGGTCGAATAATTTTTCGAAAATCAATTCCTTAAACAAGGTGGAATGAAAACATGATGTACTCCCCAACTCATTATCAGGAAAATCGGCCAGATCTGATTTTCGAGGCCATTCGCCGCTACAGTTTTGCGACCGTCATTTCCATGGGAAAAGAAGGACCATTTGTCAGTCACCTGCCACTACTTCTTGAGAACGATGGGAGTGCTCCAGCACTAGTTGGACATTGTGCTCGCGCCAATCCACAGTGGCGCCACTTTTCCGAAGGGCAAGAAATCACTGCCATCTTTCACGGACCACACGCTTACATTTCTCCAGCCTGGTATCAGCCTCAAGCCGACAATGTTCCCACTTGGAACTACGTTGCCATTCACGCCAAAGGAACAGCGCAAATTATAGAAAGTTCTGATCAAACCTTCCAAATATTACGGACGATTGTTCGTCATTTTGAATCCAGCTACGGAACAAACTGGGATTTGCCAGACCCTTCAAATGTCGAACTCGATGCACTTGTGAAGGCCATCGTCGGATTTCGAATCGACATCAAAGACATTCAAGCCAAATTTAAACTCAGTCAAAAACAACCTGCCGCAGACCGCAGCAAGGTCATTGAGGAACTTCCCAAAGTGGCGGGCAGTGAAGGCTCAGCCCTAGTGGAGTATATGAGGTTGGTAGGAATATAGTTGAACTTGAAGCCAGCAACGAGGAATCTTCTGTCTGGCGCAAAACTCATTCGCTGTGCCAACTTACTTCAATCTTATATCCATCTGGGTCTACGATGAAGAAGCTCGCAAATTTTCCACGCTCGTGCATCAGTTCTCGAACAACACTGACATCCAGACTCTTGCACTTGTTGTGCATCGAGAGCGCTTCATTTTCGGAGGACAGGCAAAATCCCAAATGATACCAAGATGGAAAACTCGACAACTCTGCCACCGGATCAATCGCTATCAAAAAGCCTTCGTCATTTTCAAGAAAGACACCCGGAGGATGATCAAATTTTTTTCTAAAACCAAAAACGGAATCATAGAATTCTTGAGACCTAGCTAAATCCTTAGTGCCAATGTGA
>CALCCV010000656.1 GCA_937900305.1 uncultured Pseudobdellovibrionaceae bacterium
ATTGTTTGTAAAGTGTTTCGAAATCCAAATTGTTGGCCTTCGTTTGAGGGGCTGAGGTGATGACTGAGTCTTCGGGTGCAGTTGGCGGTGGCAAACTCAGTCGAGGCAAGCTTTTTAAACCATGAGAAAGATAAATTTCAGAGAGCTGACTGAGTGGACAAGACAAGCACTTGACGTCAATGTTGGCTTCGACCCCTAAAAGAATTTGTGGAAAATAAGATGATTTTGGCGAGTGAACCGACAGCAACGGAACGATGCCTTGCTCTTGCGACATGGTAAAAACTTGCATTTCGCCGATCATGGCGATCGAAGCCACACGATCTTTGCACCAAATCAGACACATTTCATAGGCTTCTTGATATTCGGTTTGATTAAAAGCTCGTAAAACTTGATCGTTCGCGAGTTGCATCGCCACTCGCAAAGTGTTGGCCTCTTGCGTGATTCCACCCATGCGTTCAAACGGTGTGGTCAGTTCTAAGTCGGCCTGGGATGCGGCAATAAATCTTTCGATCTCGGCTTCGACGTCTGGCAAAGCCTTGTGTTCACCCCAACTGACTGTGGCGAGCGTGAGGCTTAAATTGTCGATAGATTTGATTCGCACCTGCGGGTTGAGTTCTGCGCCCGAGTAGTAGCGAGACCGCCATTTCATTTTCATGGCTGCCTCTATTCTGTGTCGACTTCGGATGGCATGGGACCTAGATTTTTTTTGATCTCTCCGTACTTGCGAAGTTTAATTTTTGCTTTTTGGAAGTATTCGCCGTCAGGAATGTCTTTGTCCATAATTTTTTTCCACCTGTCTTTGGCGCCTTCTTTGTTTTCTCCGCCTTCGACGTTCCCATAATTCTCTTCCAATATTCCTTCTTGGTAAAGAACCATCATTCCCTTTTTGAGTTCTTGAGTGTAGTTTTCGATTTTTTCTTTTACAGTGCTATTGGCCGGATCGACCTTACGTACATCCCGGAGTGCCAGAATGGCTTCTTTGATCTTTTGTTCGGCATAAAGTTTTTCAACCGCTTTCAAGCCTGACTCGACTTTCAGGTCAATGGCTGAACGAATCGAGGCGATCGAGCGCTTCGAAATTTTTTTAAGTCCTTTTGGATCGGGCAAAGATGAATCAATCACCTTTTGATATTTCTTAATGGCGGTGAGCACGGCGCCCCGTTTTTCGGTGCGTTTGGCGGCATTAAAAAGTTTTTCCAGCTTGGCAACGAGGGCTCGATATTTTTCAATATTTTCAGCTTTGAGTTTGCGTTCGGCTTCAAAGGCTTCAATTTGCGCGCGCATTTCTGCAAACGCAGGATGTTCGGGCGCAAATGGAACGATCGGAGCTAAACATTCATCCAGGTGCTCCTGAGTCATATTCGGATTGATCTTGGATCGGCACTCTGCCAACGTGGCTTCGATTTTTTCTTGAATCTCTCGTTGCGCTTTTTCGCGTTCCTCTTGGCGTCGGCGTTCCTCTTGGACCTCCAGTGAAATTTTGCACTTTTGTTCGATGTCTTTGCTGTCCATGAATGTGTAGTCGACCGGCAAATGTTCGTAGATCTTCTGAATTTGCGTAAAACAGAGATCGTATTTTCCTTGCATCAGGTAGTTGAGTGACAGCTGGTGAATTTGTCGCACCATCAGTTGTTTATCAGGTGTCAATTTCTCAAAAGCATCAGTGGGTTTCGCGACCTCCTTGGGAGCGGGTTGTTTTTTATCTTGTGAAGTGTATAGATATCCACCGACTAAAATAATTCCAACCACTAAAGCTAAGCGAAAGGTTTTCGTTTTCTTTTCTTGCTCTTTTTTAAGTCGGGCCTTTTCCCCTCGTCGCTGCTGAAGTTCAGGATCGACGGCGGGTTCCTCACCACCATTGGTAGCTCCGGCCTGTGAGTTCATCGAGGCCTGAGAGTGTTCATTGTACACGGCGAGGTAAGAGTCGGAGTTGGGATCCCCATCCTGAAATGGCGGCTGATAGTTGAGTGAGTTGAAATTTTGCGCAGATGGTCCAGGTCCTGGTGTGTGCTCGTCCAGTGGAATTGGCGGCAAAGACACCAATTCGGCTCGAGATTTGAAATTTGGATCTCGGAGTTCGAAAACCAAAAAATTGTTGAGGACAGTGATTGTATCGCCACTCTTTAGCGGCATCGGATCGGTTGACGAAATGGGTTGGCCGTTCACGATGGTGCCGTTAGCTGAGCCTAAATCTAAAATCGTATAGTTGTTCGGCCCACGACGAATTTCAAACTGAC
>CALCCV010000657.1 GCA_937900305.1 uncultured Pseudobdellovibrionaceae bacterium
CAAGATCTCCTAATTCTCTAAGCATCTGAAAATGTTCTCGACTAGCTTTTCGGAGTCGATAATAAGTTGATTTTTCTGATTCGTGAGAAATAAATCCATCTACTGGCAATTGGGTGATTTTGTCTTTTAAATATGGCAGATCAATTTCGTTCGTCGAAATGGCACTTTTGAGTTTCACAGTGGCCCAATCAAGTTTTTTTTGCATTGAATCGGAATCAAATGGCGGATTTAACAATGAGGACATGATATCCACATTGTCGTCGCGATTGCCGTGAAAATGTCCCAAGATCCCAATAGTTCTTCCGTCTGGAAAGGTAACGCTCAGATATCTTTCTTGCGGCGTACAATTGTTCGAACTGCAATCTATGGCGGATTTTCGAGGTCCTTCGATCTTACAGACTTCTCCTGCGAGACACAACGAGGTCGCTCCAAATATAAATCCAAAAAAAAGATAGACCCGAAATGCGTGGTCGGTGACATTTTTCGATTTCGGCTGTCTAGAAAAAATCCAAACAGGAGTGTTTTTTGAGATCATATCTAACGGATCAGCAATATCGGCACCAAACTTTGGTTAAACAACTTTGCCAGACAGGGGAGTGCAAACACGACTGCAATTTAGGGGGTCGCTCCCGGATCGCGGCCCCACTTCTTTTGTCAGTTTTTGCAATTCGGAGCTTCGAGTTGAGCTTTTGAAATTTCGCAGGCTTCTTTTGCGGCGCTAAGGGAACCGTAATCATCGACGACATAAAACTGCTTCATTCCGCTGTGAAGAGAGAGATACTCAACCAAGTTCACTTGAGTGCCACGAACAACGCATTCGTAACCTTGAAGTGTTTCTTTATTGTATTCATAATTCGCTTCCGCGAAAACAGTTGAAGCAAAAGAAACTGTTAGGGCGAGGGCCAATGTGATGATTTTCATGGGATCTCCTCTATTGGGTTTATTGGGCCACTGAGGCGACCAGTTAGTTCTAGGAGAGAGTACTGCTAGGTCCCGCTCATTCCGACGAACAAGTTCGAACATCTGTGGGGCGATCGGAGTGACAGCAATCGTTATAAACTGGCGGGCCCAGTTGAGAAGTTCAAACCGAGGCCGTGAGGTCGGCCAATCACCGTGTCGTCACTCATCGCCAGTTGTCCAAGCAAAACTGTCTTTTCGACGCGACCACAGATCTTTTGACCATCGAACGGGGACCATTGGGATTTTGAACGAATCCATTTGTTTTGAATCGTCCATTCTTTTTGGAGGTCCACGATGGTGAGATCTGCATCGAACCCGGGTTCGAGTCGGCCTTTGCCCTGCACTCCAAAAATGCGGGCCGGGTTCTCTGAGGCGAGTTGGCAGAAGAGCTCTAAGGTGATTCGACCTTTTTTAATGGAGTCGAGGAAGATCGGTACAAATGTTTGAACGCCGGGCATGCCAGACGGGGTGGCCGGGTAGCGAGCCTCGAGTTTTTCAGCCAAGGTGTGGGGAGCATGGTCGGTGGCAAGAATATCCACGGTGCCGTCGACGATGCCGCGCCAAAGAGCGTCCTGGTGAAACTTTTCGCGAACGGGCGGGTTTTGTTGAGCCAGCGTGCCCAAACGTTCATAGCAGTCCGGAGCGTGGAGGTGAAGGTGATTGGCGAGCACTTCGACGGTCGCTGTTTTTTTCTGAGTTTTTAAAAACTCCATTTCTTTTTTGGACGAGACATGAAGGACGTGAACCTGACGCCCCATTTCGCGGGCCATGTTGACTAAAAGTTCAGTGGCTAAAAATGCGGACTCTTCATCGCGCCAGATGCAGTGAGCTCTGGGGTGACCGGCCTTTTCGGCGATCTCGCGGCGCTCGATCAAACGGGCTTCATATTCACAGTGGACAACCAGGCGTTTCCGAGTCTGGCGAAGGACTTCGGCCAATAGATCTTTTTCGGCGACCAAAAGATTGCCTGTCGAACTGCCCATAAAAAGTTTGATGCCGGGGCAGTGGGGAGTGCGCTCCATATCGTGAAGGGCGCTGAGGTTGTCATGGCTTGCGCCGCCGTAAAATGCCCAGTGGACATAACTTTTTTCGCGCGCCGTTTGCATTTTCGTTTGCAAGGCTTCCACGGTGGTGGTCGGCGGTTTGGTGTTGGGCATTTCAAAATAAGCGGTGACTCCACCCATCAGAGCCTGCAGAGATCCCGATTCGATATCTTCTTTGTGAGTCAGACCTGGGTCGCGAAAATGCACTTGGCTGTCGATCATGCCGGGAAGGACGTGAAGATGTTTCAGATCGTGAACGATTGGAGCGTCCCAAGAGAAGCTCGAACCGATCTCAGCTATACGTCCGTCCTTAACCGCAAGGTCTAGAATTTCACTTTTCAACTGCTGCGTGCGAGGATTTTTTATGACCAAGGTCGCAGATTTATAGATGGAATCGAAGTGTTTTGCCATGAATTACCTCGGCGGCAATATCTTAGCTTCTTTATAGTTCGTCCAGCAAAAATGTGCGCACTCATTCCAGCCTCGACTTGGACTTTTGACTCGCATTGACGTTCCTCTTTTGAGACTGGAGAATAGCAAGGAATGGAGAAACTCTTCAATTTCTTGTTTCATTACAATATCGGACTGATCGAAGCCCTCTTGGTTTTGATTGGTGGTTTGCTTATTTTCATGTTCTATCGCGTGTTTTTTGCGTCGACTCCGGTGCGAATGGATGGATCGATTCTTCCCGCCGTGAATGTGAATACGACGGAAATTGAAAAAACACTGAAGCAGCTGATGGAAACTCAAGCGAGTTCAATGGCGGCTCTTGAAGCGAAGGCCGCGTCGGCCGGCCCGGGCATCGATCCCGAAGTCCAAAAAGAAAATCTAGAGTTGAAGCACAAAATGGAACTCAAAACTCAGCAGGTTGCCGATCTGGAAAAGAAACTGCAAGAGAGTTACAAGTTGGTTTCTGAAACCACTGAAAAAGCCAAGTCCTCGAATTCCGGCAATGAAGAACTCGAGCAAAAAATCAAAGATCTCGAAACTCGATTGCAAGAGTACGAGATCATCAGTGAGGATATTTCGGACCTTTCAAAATTCAAAGAAGAAAACGCTCGTCTGCAGGCTGAACTGGAGGCGCTGAGAGGAGCGGGTGCAACCCTAGCTCCGACACCAAACAACGTCACGCCGATCAAACCGAAACTCGCGCCAGTGCCAGAGCCCGAGCCCGTTTTCGAAGAGCCTGAAATCGAAGTGCCCGTTGCCGAGCGCACCGAGAGCGCCGCTTCCATGTTCAGTGGACCAGCGAGTGAACCCGAACCCAGCGAGCCCGCAGGACCTAGCTTGGATGAACTGATGGCCAGCGCGCCAACGACAGAGCCCGCGGACTCTGAGCTCTTCGCCGGCGTTCCTGAAATGGCCGTGAAGCCTCCAGATCCTGACGAGAACGAGGCAACGATGGCGGGTGGATCGGTCATTGATGATGACTTAATGAAGGAATTTGAAGCGGCTGTCGAAGATCAAAAATCGGGCGGCGCCAAGGAAGAAGCTGCGCCTGCTGGCGACGCACAACTTTTGGATCAGTTCGAAAGTTTTGTTAAAAAAGCTTAGTTGAAAAATCTAGTGAAAAAAGCCCCATCTGTTTCTCAACGAAATAGGACGCCCATGCAAACATCTTACTGTATTTTCACCTTAGTTCTTTGCTTTATGAATTCGCTCAGCTTCGCCGTGACGAAACCCCCGGCCATTGCAATGCCGGCGCTCCCTCTTTTGCCCGAGGCCCTCGAAAATATCCATGCGCGCTTTGATGTGCGTTGGCAGGGGTTTTTGAAGTGGGCTGAAGCCAAACGCGATCCCGCAACACTTGAAGCGCTGGCGACTCGGCACGGAGACTGGTTGATTCGCAATGCTGCACTCGTGGTCACCCAATCGCGTTCTTTTGAAAAAGGCCGAGCCTTAGCAACTCGCATGCTCGACGACAAGGCTCTCATCGTACGCATGGCCGCCGTTGAAGTTTTGAAAGAAAGTTTAAATGATCAAAGTGTGCGCGACACTCTGTGGGACGCGCTTTACGCAAAGGTCAATTACCACAAGGGTCAAAGTCTGCCGATTCGCCCAATGATTCTTGAGATGCTGGGGCAAACCGCCAACTCGAAAGAGCGAGAGCGCTTCAAGATTCTCGCCGAAGAGAGTGACAAAAATATCAAAATTCTCGCTAGCTCGGCGATGCAAAAAATTGGCACGATCGAGTAGGTCGTTGAGCGAGTTGCCGAAAATCATCGGCGGATCAAAAGCCCGCTTTTTTCAGGGCTGAAGCAATCGCTAGCTCTCTGCGAATTCGATAAAATAAGACGGCTTCTTCGAGACCATCAGAATCCAGCGTGTCGGACTCTGAAAAGAAATCGCGCTGATTTTCGATTTTCTTTTCGATAGTGACTCGCACGGAAGACTTGTTAGAAACTTTGCCGCGTGTGAATTGCATAATGATTTTGTATTTTTGGCCAAAGCCTGGATCCAGTTCGATATCGGGCGCAACCCATCCATCCACGGCGCGAATGAACTCTGTTTCGATTCGTCCGGTCTCTTGATTTTCAAAAGCAATGGTGTATTTCAGGGCGGTGTGGGCGGCTCGCCAAACACTGTCATATTCGGCCATGAAGACCTTTGACGGTGCGGATTTGCGAATGCGATCTTTTGGCGAACTCGTATTCAAATCAAACAGAGAACAGCCAGTCAGCAAAACGAGGCTGACCAGCCAAAAGCAGCGATTTGCAATGATCTTTGGAGTTTGATTAAAAATCCACAGAAGAGCGGGTGACATGGGTCATATTGTCGAGTGAGCGGTGAGAGGTTGTCAACGAGGCTTCGCGGCTGACTGCGTACATTGCCTCCCATCGAGACAAGCCCTCTTTGGTCAGCGGCTTCCAGCGCGGCAGTTTGATTTCACTGATCATCTCAGTTGAATAGACCTCCCAAGATTTGAGATAGGTCTTAACTACAACATTGGCTTCTGTTTCCGTTTCGATCACTTTGCCGACGGATGCATAAACAATAAGTTCTGCGGGAGTAAAAGGTATCGTTACATTCGGCATTTTGACCGATTGCAAATCCGTCGCGATGGGATTGTCGAGCAACGAAAGAAATTTAAAATCAGGCGTGGTGGTGTCATCAACTAGCGAAGCCGACAAACGATCAACCCCAGGATTTTGTTCTTCGAACTCATTCGAGTTTTTCAAAACTCCGACGAGGTGATGAGGCCGGTTAGGACCGCGATGAAGAGACACGTCCCCCGCGGCTTCAATTAACTTTATATCGGTGGGAAGAAACTGATTCGGCGACCACTCCATCAATCGTCCACCCAAGATGCTGCGGCCAGTCCCAGGTGCGGGAAATTTCACCGTGTCGGTTTGGGTGAAGTTGATTTCGGCGACGTCGAAGTCAAATGTGGTCTCGGGTCCACTCACGTTCACGCTCTTAACCGAGCCACCCATAAATTCAAACTTGTTGATGAGCTTGTGCATCTCTTTGCCCGATTGCATTTGATTTACGACTTCGGTGAAAGGGAATCGACCCTTAGCGCCCATCAACAAATAATTTCCCGGTTGATCGAAATAAAATCTAAACTCAGGTTTGTCGAGTGTGATGGGAATTAAAATGTATCGCTCTTTTTGCCTTGGTAAAGTCAGATTGCTTGGCATCTCAACGTCGAATCCAGCGATCGAAATTTTATCAGTTTCGGGACTGATCACACTGCTCAATTGCAAATTGAAAAGATCCTCTTTGCTGAGCGCTTTGAAGATCAAGCCAAAATCAGCTTTGCCGTCAAAGTCCCGCATCACGTGATTCAGCGTATGTCCTTTTAACTTGTGAGTCGGAGCGAATTCGACCCTTTTCATCTTGTGCGAAAAGCCCTGCGGAGTCAGATTCAAAAACGTCACGCGCACGTAGCCGGGGGCATCAATGGTGACTGGCTGAGCGCTGGTCCATCCGGCTGGCAGAGCTGTCGCACCCAATGCATCGGTCGTTAACAAGTTCCCGACGAAGGGATCATTCACATCCGAACCGATTAAAATTTCAGCACCCGTCAGTGGCAATCCGTCAGACCCTACCACCGAGATTTTTTGCAGAGCTCGGTCGGTCGGGTTTAGGGCGCTGAAGAGCTCATCTGGTTGGCCCCATTGCGGCTTCATGTCTCGTGAGCCGGTGTTGGGAGAATTGGGAGAACATCCCACCAGCAATCCCATTGTCATTAGACCACTGGCCAATAAAAGCCCCATGAGGCTCGACAATCCCCTTCGCGCCATTTTTCCTCCCTTGGAAAAGTGAAGTTTTAGCTAATTTGATCGGCATGGAGGCTCGACCTTCCACTGCGATTCAATTGCAATGGACTCACTCTCTCGAGTCAAAGCTTTCCTTTTTTATCAGACCGAAACTTTCGGCACCGCACTCTCGTTGACATCGGTCGCATGGCCAGCTAACCCTGAGATATCGATGGGGTTCTGTTCAGAGTCTCAAAGACTGGCGCCCGTGGCAGCGCTAGAAAATCAAAATCATGGTGGGGTAGCTCAGTTGGTTAGAGCAACGGAATCATAATCCGTAGGTCGGCGGTTCAAGTCCGCCTCTCACTACCAAATTTTCCTGAATAAAATCAGGTGGTTGGAAGGTTCGAAGCGGTGTTGAAATTTGGTTAGTTTATCTGGACTTTTGGATACCACTAACCAACAAAAATTTGGGTGAATGCGACGATCAACCGATAACAATATCGGAGGATCGAAGTGACGAAGAAGAAAGAGTTCCCACCAGGGACTAAGTTTTCAGAGTGGTATGTCCAGCGCGAAGCATACCAAGACAAGATACAATTTGCTGTTCGACGAGTGGTCAATCTTCCAGATGGGAAGTCCACTCTAGAACGCCATCCCGCTAAGCAATACTCACAATACAGACACGATCAAAAACTCACTGAGGACTTTGCCACTCGATTGAATGGCAGAGACCCAAGGATTGAGCGAATCAAATCGAAGCTTGATTTTAACCCAACCGCGTGGATAAGCCGCGGCAATTGATCCAATTTCAAAAAATGGAATTTAAAAAATTTATTTTCCCATGGAATTTCGCAAAAAAATTCTGGGAGGCACAGCT
>CALCCV010000658.1 GCA_937900305.1 uncultured Pseudobdellovibrionaceae bacterium
ATTTTCGAGTTCGCGAATGTTGCCGGGCCAACGATACTTACGAAGTGCATCCAGGGCGTCACGGTCAATTTGCGAAATTTCGCTGTGATGAGATTTCGCGAACTTCTTAATAAAGTGTTGCACCAGGGCAGCGATGTCTTCGGGTCTTTCCCGCAGCGGTGGCATGAATATCGGCATTACATTCAGTCGATAGAACAAATCTTCGCGAAAAGTTCCATCCTCCATCATTTTTTCAAGATTTCGGTTTGTGGCCGCGATGATACGGGCGTTGGTTTTCACTTCTCGATTGCTACCGACCGGGGTGAATTTCTTTTCTTGGAGAACTCTCAGGAGTTTGACTTGCATTTCAGGTTTCAGCTCCCCGATTTCATCAAGAAATAAAGTTCCCTGGGTAGCGACTTGAAAGCGGCCGATTTTGCGTTCAGAAGCGCCAGTGAAAGCGCCTTTCTCGTGGCCGAACAATTCACTCTCCATCAAATTTTCGGGAATGGCGCCACAGTTGAGGGCGACGAAACTTCCATCTTTGCGAGGGGAGTTGTAGTGAATGGCGCGCGCGACAAGCTCTTTGCCAGTGCCATTTTCTCCGCGGATGAGGACCGTTGTCTCGACCTTGCAGAGTTTGAAGATCAAGTTAAAAACTTCGCGCATCTTTTGGGTGTTACCGACGAACTCTGAATCTAAGTCGTCGTCGAAGATGGGATTGGCGAGGGCCAAGTCAGAAACCATCTCGCGAGCTTCCATGCATTTTTTGACTATGTCGGTGAGGAGTTGGGGTTTGACCGGTTTCTCGACATAATCGTAAGCGCCTTCGCGAATGGCAATCTTGGCATCTTGCAAATTGCTATGCGCGGTCATGATCACGACAAAAGTGCGTGGATCTTCGTTCTTGATTTGCGAAAGGGCTTCTAGGCCATCCATTTCGGGCATCTTGACGTCCATCAAAACAAGGTCATAGGCATTGTTGCGAGTCATCTCGACGGCCTGCAAACCGTTGCCTGCTTCGGCGATGGTTATCTTTATGTCTGGCAAAGCGGAGGTTAGAATCTCGGCAACAGATTTTCGCAACTCCGGTTCGTCATCGACGATGAGAGCGCTCAACTGAGCCTGAAAATTTGAAATCACGCGGCCTCCTTATGGATTCGGGATGAACTTCTTATACTACGACTTATACTACGACGGAGGCTTTGTCCTCAACGACTAGTGGTAAGGAAAATGAAAAAGTAGCGCCGTGACCCAATTGACTCGTGAGCGAGACTTTGCCGCCATGAAGTTCTACGAAGTAACGCACAAGATAGAGACCGAGGCCCGTTCCACGACTGCGAAGGTCCTCACCTGAGCCGCGGGCGAACTTTTGCCAAACTCTCTCGATGTCTTCGGGGGCAATTCCGCGCCCCTGGTCTGTGACTTCGACGTGCAGAGAGTCATCAATTTCAAAGGAAGCTATTTTTACCTGACTTCCCGAGTTTGAGTACTTTATGGCATTGTCGAGCAAGTTGATGACCACCTCTTTGATGAGGGTTCGGTCGAACTCGGCGCTAAAGAGTGGTTCTAAGTTCTTTTCGATCGAGATGTTTTTTTCATGGGCCAGGGGCGCCAACTGATGGATCGCTTCTTCGATCAATTCATTGAGATCCGCCGTCTCGCGGAAAATGCGAAAGGCCTGACTTTCAACGCGCAAAAGACTCAAAATTGAACGAATGTATTTGTTCAGTTCTTCGCCGGAAGATTGCAAAATTTCAAGGTCACGCCGCCAAATTTGGGTGCGTTCGTCGTTGAGCAAGCGACTGACCACAGACTGAATTTTTGCAATGGGCGTTTTGAGATCGTGAGAAATCAAACTGACAAAATTATTTTTCAATTGCTCTAGTTCCTGAGAGGCGTGTCGTTCCCGCTGCAATTCAAAATTCTTTTGCTCAATGCGGGTGGCTTGAAATCCACCCATGATAAACCAAGTGAAGGCGAGGCCGGCGGAGGTGGCGAAGCCGGGCAGCCAAATATAAAATGAATCGAAAACCCACGCCGAAAGAGCGACCGTCATGGTTGCAAACCACAGCAAAAATACCACGGAAATGGATTGGGGAAAGGACGTGATAATTATCGCCGCAAAGGAGATCACGACTAAGAGATACACGGCGTAGTAAGGCCAATCCAACCTACGGATCCACCGGTTTTCCACTAAGTTGTCGACCATTTGGGCGAGAAGCTCGCCCCGACTCATACTGCCCAGTGGTGTTTGCAAAGACGCCTGCAGTCCATTTTCAGTCGCGATGAGGATGAGCTTGCCTTTTAAAAAACTCGCGTCGTATTGCCCTTGAATGATATCGCTAGCCCTCACCGTAGGTATCGCCGATTTGTTGGCGCGGAAGTTGATTTTTAGCGAGCCATCCTGTGGAAGTGGCTTTTGAACAAAACTTTGGACGAAGTGAGGAATGACCGCGCGATCAGGAAAGATTTTTCGAACGATGCCGTCGTCGTCTTTATCCAATAAGAGCAAACCAACGTTGGCTTGATCAATGCGGGCAAACGCAGGAATCAAAAGTCTTTCGGTGTGAGAGTAGGTCGCAGCCCAGGTGATTTTATCGTTCATAAAAACGAGTTCTTCAGCTGGTGTAACATGGTTGTTGCCGATGTTGTCGCCGAAGTGGAGGCTTACACCAATCCTCTCGGGTTCGGCCTCCAAAAGCGATTTCAAAAGGCGGTGCCAAACTTCCCGATTCCAAAAGAATGAATCCGTAAACTGGGTGATCTCTGTTACCTCTTGAAGGCGATTGGTTCGATTTTCAAACTCGGGCAAGACCAAGGTGTCATCGACAACCACCAGCACCAGCTGGTCTGTAGGGGGGCGCAAGCCGCGCAGATTGAAACGCACGTCGTAGGAATTCACTTCATCGGTCATCAATAAAAACAAGGAGGCAAGCCAACACAAAAGTGTACGAACAATCAAGGCTCGGCGAAAATAGAATCGGCGGCTCCACACGGTCCAACGCCGATCGAGTCGATCTCGGGATCTGAGATCAGACTGTGCCTGAGAATTTTCGAGGCCCTGTGAGGCCCTGTCAGAAGATGGTTTCACGCATTGCAAAATACTTCAGTCAGCCGGGGATTTCAAGGCCTCAGCCAAATTCTAAGTCTCGACCTCCTGAAGATTGTGGATTAGGCTGAATCAGGAGAGGATCGCAGTGCAATGACAACGGGAAATTCACCGAATCGAATCACGATGGACTTTGCAAAGGGAGCTGCCACCGGAACCACCGAGCGAGCGGCAGTGGTGATCACGCTGGGTGTTTTTGACGGTTGCCATCGCGGCCACCAAGCCTTGATTCACGAAGTTTGTAAAATGGCGACACGATTGCGAGCGGCTCCGGTGGTCGTGACTTTTGATCCTCATCCCGACGAAATCGTTCGATCCTGTCAGTTTCAAGAGCGGCTTTTTCTTCTCCAGGACAATGTGAATTTTTTGAAAGGGGCCGGCGCATCTGAGATTTTGGTGCTCCCCTTTGATTTGCAAATGGCTGAGCAGACGGCAGAAGAGTTTTTAGAGGCTCACGTGCTTTCGGTGGGAACGTTGAAGGGCCTGGTGATTGGACACGATTTTGCGTTGGGAAAAGGTCGGCAGGGCGGCGGTGAATTTCTGCGCAAGTGGTGTTCGGAGCGACAGGTAGAGTTTTGCCAGGTGGAACCGCTCAAGCACGATGGAGAGATTTTATCGACATCAGGAATTCGCGAAAGGCTTCGCGATGGACGAACCTCTGAAGCCAATGGACTTTTAGGTCGAAATTATTTTTTGCG
>CALCCV010000659.1 GCA_937900305.1 uncultured Pseudobdellovibrionaceae bacterium
GGGGGAAGCTCTCAGGGAGTTAGCTCAGTTGGTAGAGCGCCACCCTTACAAGGTGTTAAGAATTTGTTCTTTGAAAATTGAATAGTGATAAGTTGTTGAGATGATTTTGAAATCACAAGCAGCGATCAGGTAAATGGTAAAAGAGCGGAGAAAATTGGTAAAAAGGTAGAAATACATTTTATCAAAGTTGAAATGGAAATTAGATCATAGGGAGTTAGCTCAGTTGGTAGAGCGCCACCCTTACAAGGTGGATGTCGCAGGTTCGAATCCTGTACTCCCTACCAAATACTTGAAATCACTATTAAATTTTAATCTTAAAAAATCAAAAATGGTAAAAACGGTTGGTAAAATGGGTCAGGTCTTAGGATTGACCAAGAACAATGATTTGTATGAAGACGTGCCTGATGACTTGAAGTGGGCGATTCCACTTCATGAACATTTAGTCGGTTATGAGTCGGTTCTGAAATACAAAAATGGTTCGATGAACGCAAAGCTCAGTCTGAGCAGCGTGTGGAAAAAGAAGTCTCTAGCCTCCAGCGAGAGGCATTGAAAAAGCGTCTAAAAATTCTGGAGCATGAATCCTGACCTTAATAAAAAAAGCCCTGTCTGAGGATGACCAGGGCGCAATAGCTGTTAACGTCGACTTTTAAAGACCGACATTTTTGATCAAAAGCAAACACGGGTTGTGTTCGCCCCACAGAGTTTTAAATTCTTCGACTGGCAAAAAACCAACTCCAAGATAGAACTTCCGAGTTCGGTCGTATTCTTCATTTGGCCTTGATTCACTCAGGGTCTTCACGGTCATGTATTGGTAGCCTTTCTGACGAAGATATTCCTCAGCGTGAAGAATCATTTGCTGGCCGATTTTTTGGCGGTGGAACTGTGGCAGAATACCCATGACGTGGACTTCTGCGGTGTATTTGTTATGGCGGTTTAAAGCCAGAAATCCTATAACACCAGAATCATCTTTCGCCACAAGCATTGGCATATCTTGAACATCTTTGATGTAGTCCAAAATAGCTGATTCAATTCCGAACCATTTTGGCAATGAGCGCAGTATTTTTTCGCAGATTTCAGATTTACTCTTTTCTATCAATTCATATTTCATTTTTGTCTCATTTCTTTGCGTTGTATGGCTTCTTCGCTTTCAACCCAAAGTCTTCTGGCCATTTTGGTCTATTCCGGAGACATAGGTAACACTTTTGAACCGAACGGATCCTCTACAGGTTCCACTCTTTTTGCGACTTGGTCAAAATATCCAAGGTCATAATTTAAAAACGAGACTACCCAAATTCCATCTTCAACTTCTTTGATTCCCACTTCCTGTCCCGCAAAGGCGCGACTTAGATTTACCTTGAGCTTTTTTTCACAGATTCGACCGCACTGCGTGACCTGGATGGTTTTGTCATGGAAGGGGTAGAAGATTGGCTCAATACCTTTGTAAGGTCTTTTCGACTTTCTAAAAAGTTCTACTGGATATCGCATGTTAATTCCCTGGTGAGGTCGATCATTGTTGAAGATGCGAACAAACTTATCAAACTTTTCTTGTTGCTCCAGCATATTGTTGGCTGGCGGCCTGGTGACTTCCTGCTTGAGTGTCAGGTGCATTCTTTCGTGACGGCCATTCTGTTGAGGATTGCCTGGCTTGATTCTCTCTAGTGCGATTCCCAGTCTTAACCACCAGACAGATAACTTTGTTAAACCATAGAGTGAATTACCACTCGCAAAGGGGATGCCATTGTCCGTTCGGATTGCTTTTGGGAGGCCAAATTCTTTGAAGATTCGAGTGAACACCTCGAAGGCAAAGTCCTCTCGCGTATTCGAGAGTGCTTCACAGCCGATGATAAAACGATAAAACGACTCGCATAGTCGGTGATGGTAAGCGGGTAACAGTATCGCTTATCTCCGAGCATGAACTCGCCCTTGTAGTCCGCACACCACAAGTCATTTGGCTTTTTCACATCGATAAGTTGTGTGCCTTCTGCCTTGTAGCGTTTTCGGCGCAGAGAATTTTGCACGAGTCCATGTCGATCCAACACGGCATGAATGGTGCTAATGGCCGGAGGCTTTAACTCAGCATGGTTGCGAATCATTCGCTCTCGTATCTTTGGTGCACCCCAAGAGGGATATTCCTTTTTGATATCGAGAATTAAAGCTTCGAGTTGAACAGGGAGTTTGTTGGCAAAGCGATAAGGAGTGCGCTTTTGCGCTACAAAAGCCTCCTTACCAAAACGAGAGTACCTTTCCCAGATTTCGTATCCCGTCTTTCTGGAAATATTGAACTCTCGACAAAGCGGAGCCATCTTTTCTCCCTCGATTAGTCGCGCTATGAATTTTATCTTTTCGTCCATCTCACTTTGTTCCTTCCATGGCATGTTGTGCCCCCTTCTTAGGGGCAAAAGTGTAACCCATGTGTCCGGAATAAAGTGTTACCTATGTGTCGATAAGCACAAGCATCGGAAGCTGTATTCTCGACATGTCCGACATTCTTCAAATCAAAGGCCTTCAACTCAAAGCCTTAAAAAATTTTTGTGACTCAAGAATGGGTATTTACGAGATCGTCAAAATAACTTCAGATCGAGTTTTTTCTATTAGAGAATTCCTGACAGATAAAACGTTCGACCTTAAATTTGATTCTCATTTTTCTGGTCAGATGAGCGATATCGTCCACATCAGAATTCTGCCAAATCTTTTTGATGAGAACATTTTCACAACGCTGGGTGTGCCATATCATCTCGTTGGATACTCCGAGAATGAATGGAAAGAGTATTTCAAAAAACAAGGCATTGAGAGTGGCTCAGAAAAATTTGAGCTGAAACTTTATGACCACATGAAATATGGAAAAGACAGAAACTATTGGATTGAATATGCACTCTGGGCCTATATGCAACATCGACCTGATGTAATTTATTTGATGGGCTTGCCTGATAATAAAGCTTCACAGGCCGCGCACGAACAATTTAAAGCGCACCTAAAATATTCGATGGCTTATCGAAAAATTGAATCAAGACTTAAAGGTCCTGGCATTCTCAGGTTAGGCCATGATCTCGGAGTTGACGCGAAGATGACATGAATTCAAAATTCCAAACTTGGAGCTGGAAAGTTGGACCTTTGGCGATTCTCCAGAAATGGCAGATCAGATTTCGATGCAAACCGTGCTTGGGCAAAATGGGGGGACTGCCCTGTCTCCGCACCCGACGAACTCCGACGTCGGAGTTCGCGTGAGTTTTAGGATGCCACTAGGGATTTTGCTTTTGAATTTCGGTGAAATAGGAATTTAACATTGTTTTAAGTTCCACCGAAAGGTCATTGATCGTGTAGGTTTTGGTTTCGTCGTACAGCATCGTGTGGACGACCCCCATCACTGAACTCACTGCGATAAAGCTGATGCGTTGATATTTTTCGGGGGGCAGGCCGGGGTGATGCTTTTCCATTTCGGTGGCCAGAATGTGGATGACCTTCTGGCGAACCTTAAACAGGCGGGGAATTCTCCCGAGCTCGGGGGCTTGCATGAAAATTTCGCGATTCTTTTCTTTCTCTCTTAAAAAAATTCCGAGCGCAAAATCGATCATCAAGTTGGTCGAATCTTCACTCGACTGGCAATTCAACACTTGAGTCCGTCGCTCGAATTCTGCGAAATGATTTTCCATTGCGCTATCCATAAGGCGGCCCAAAATCGCTTCCTTATTCGGAAAATATTGATAGAGCGAACCGACACTCACACCAGCGATGTCCGCAACTTTTTTTGTCGTCAATTGCCGACTGCCAACCTTGGGTAAAATGCGAATAGTCGCTTCGAAAATCGCCTGAACGAGCTCTTTCGAGCGACCTTGCCGCGGCACTTTTCGTTGTGATTCAGATGACTTGCTCACAGGTGCCTCTCTCTCGCACGCCTGGAATAGGACGCGAATCGATTTACGACGACTTCTTTACTAAAATAGAAGCAATTCCGAAGCTAGTCACCTGACCAAGTCGGAGTTTCTAAAAGGAGGCGCGTATGAAAGGAATCATCCATCGAATCAAATTATTAAAAATCTTCGTCCAGGTAGTAAAAAATCCCGAAAAAACCGAGCTCATTAGATCGGAAGAGCGTCGTGTAGGGAAA
>CALCCV010000660.1 GCA_937900305.1 uncultured Pseudobdellovibrionaceae bacterium
TCGAGGAAGCTCAGATTCGCAAGTACATCGAGAATCAGCAACAGCTGGATGGTAAGGGCGAAGACGAGAAAGGCGAATTCTAAATCCCGGCTTTAGCCGGGAACCAAGTTTCAATCGAAGTTAAACTGGCAGCCTTTTAGGCTGCTCACAACCGTCAAGCCCCTCGCTTTGCGAGGGCGTTATGACTTGAGGCACCAAAGTTCCAATCGCTTCATTTCTCCGCAGCCATCTCCTAAGCCATATCCTGATTTAGGCTGCTTGAAACAAGCCGAAAGCCTTTATAAAGTTGCCTGGTCGACGAATCAGAAGATTCGAATAAGGAACATTGTCCGTGAACGCTGTTATTGTACAGGAGGAGGAGCCATCATGAATTTTTTTTGTTTGACGCTTCTGTTTTTTTATTTTCATTTGCAGCACCCGCTCAGGAAATTGGCAAGAATATAAATTTTTATTTTCAGAACCAATCACCACAATTCGGAGTTCAGTTCGCCTATGATTCTGACGTGGTATGGACGACCACTTTTACGGTGGTTGGCAACGACCTCTCGGAAGGTCAGCCGGTGAAAATAGTTGCGTGGAGAATTTGGAACTCATCTGAGAACAAATGGATTACAGATTGGGTAGTAAGCGAAAAACATGATAGCGGCGTGATCTGGCCAGGTACTCAAATATTTTCCTGGAGAATAAACGATGAACCGACAGTTATGGCAGCTGTGGAAGGGCTTGCTCATCTGAAGCTTGTATTTTCAATGAATGGTGACGAAGCCAACCTTCTTCCTACTCACTCAATTGACCTAGGTAAATTGAGTGAGACGCATCCTGCGAAGTTTTCAAATCTAACGACGGGAACTGCTGGATGTGCCGGGAACTAATGACACTTCTGACTCGAGAAGATTCATTGCCGCTAACTTAATTTTTCTGTTTTGCGATTCGATGGTCTAAGATTTTCGTATGCCAAGGAACCGGCCCCCGGTTGAGGCTTCGCCAGAGTCTGCTTAAAAACCAGTTGACGGTGGAATGCAAAATCTTGCGGCACTTAGGGGTCGAATGGCTGCGCCAGCCGGAGAAATGGAATGAGTGATCGACGAGGTATCAGCTTCTTCGCAAACATCCTCGGCTTCGGAATTCTTGATGGCACCCATATAGTCGTACAACTGGCTGTGTTCGCCTTTTTTTAAATCCTCTTCAATGGCTTCGCAGGTTTTAGACGGAGCGGCCTTTAGTCGCTCTTCGAGTGTCATTGCGAAGTACAGAATTTTGTGGATATTCGTGTGGTATTTAACTCCGTTGATGCCGTCAATGATCGAGATTGAAGAAGGATTTTCTGGCGGAGTCATCAAGTTCACGGGGGTCGGGTCGATTTCCAGAATCAGGTTGCCTGTTGCGATCGAGGCTAGGGGCGATTGGATGAGACTCAATGTTGATAAGGGGAGTTGATTGATTTCTTCCTGGCTCAACGAATTTTTAAAATAGGCGTCTGCAATTTTTTGAATCAAAGTTTCAATTTTTTTAGGAGATGGGAGTGGAGTTACATTCTCCCACAAGTCGTTGGGCATTTGGAGTAAGGTCGCTTTTAGGGTGGCCTTCAATTTTCTTTTGCCAACCACATCCCAGCTTGAAGCGAGAGGACGGGGTTAGAGGGATGATTCGTTCAGGAAAGCGATTGAGCAGAAATGTCGTTATCAAGGCCATTTCGTGACCAGCAAACGCGTTTTGATGTAAACCCTCTGGACCGTATTGAAAGTTATTTCGCGCGACCAAGACGGACATGGAATCGAGAAGATAACTTTGGGCTCGGCTTGTGAAACAATCCTTGAGGCGGGGATCTGCGATCGCTTTTTGATACTCAAGTTTGATTGAGCGAACCAATTTTTCCCCTTCGTCTTGTAACGATTTAAAATTGGCTTGCGAGGGATTGTGGTCGTAAGCGGTGATTCCATCTAGGTAGCGTTTTGACTCCAAAAATAGGGGATTGAAACAGAGCTTTAGATCTTTCCGTTGAACAGTGAAAAAGTTTGACAACCCGGAAGCCGAGCCGTTTTTTAGTCCGTTGATGGTGGGTCTCAGAAACCTGAAGTTGCCAAAATAATCTGTCCACCTCGTTTGTGTATCCCAATCCATGTCGAGGGCTTGGACATTTGGCGAAAACGCCTTTGGCTCCACTTTTTAAGGAGCCAAGGAGCAATTGACTCCGCTCTTCACATCGACTTTTTCGATTTTTTGTGGCCCTTTTGACTGTCCAAAATTATCAGTGTGAATCGAAATTTCACCAGAAAAATTGGCAGATTGGCCATTGGACATTTTCGTGATTGTGGTGGGTGAATGGATCTCGAGCCAGGTGCTGATGTAGGTGGCGGGACCGCTATCTTGCCAATGGTAGGAGAGCCGGGCAGGAAAAAGTTTAGAAACTTCGGTGGGCTTGAACTTGAGCTGTTGGTGGCTCGATGAATCCTTTGGCAAAAGGAATGGAGGTTTTAATAAAAAACCCGTGGGTGTTCCGAGGATTTCATAGCGTTGCATTGGCCTTGATTTTGTGGCCAATGTCTCGCAGTAGCCCTGCAAGCTGTGGGCTTGACGTCCAAAAAAAATCATCAATAGGAGGCTGGTCCATTTTTTCCACGACGGCAGGATTGCAGACACGGTTTTCAATCTATCACCAAACTGTTGGCTAGAAAAATTTGTCCCTTTTCAGAGCGAACCTGAATTCCCGATTGGCGCATTCTGGTGAGCAGCATTTTTACTGGTGGATCGTGCAAATGAGCTGAAAAGTGATTCTGTTCCCAAACCTTTTGAAAGAAACTCGCCTTACTCAATCGGTTCTGTGAGAGCGCCGAACAGGCTTTGAGAATTTGCGGGGATTCAATTTTGTGACCCGCCCGCGCTCGCAAGCTATAGAAGAGACCGTGTTGCGGGAAAATGAGATCTGGCGATTGCAAACCCAGGAGCTGCTCAATGGCTATTTCCTTTAAACTCGCTCGTTTGTCTATGCATTGCTGAAGTGAGATGGACTCGGCCAAACGCAGCTGATGCCCTGTGGGTGAAACTTCGGACTTTGTATTTTGGGCCTCTAAAAAGAGCTGTCGGATCCGAACGTGCTTGCCACAGCTGTTTTGCAAAAACTCTTGCCAGAGAAATTTTTGAAATCCGTCATCGGCAATTGTGAAATGAAGTTCCAAAAGTGAAAAACCGACATAAAGGTCTTCGCCGAGGGCCAGTGCTAAATGATGGCAACCCAGAATCTGGTTGAACGCCAAATCGGTTTGGTGCCTGCGCAAAGTGATTTCCGACCGCAAAAGGCTCAAAATCTCGTCTTCGATCTTGTAAGGATTTGATAAAACTTTTTCCCACTGGTTCGTCAACAATCGGGCGCCCGTTTCGAGTCGTTCGGTGACTGCCAACAACCGCACTTTGAGGGTGTTGTGATAAAATGCAGAAATGGAATTGGGATAGAGTTTTAACAAACTCTCTTGCTTTTTTAGATCATTTTCGCAGGCGGAAAAATTGCCAATTTCAAAATGGGCAACCGCCCGAATCATTAGAAGCGTAACTAAGGTGACTCCCGTTGGTCTCCGTTCAATTTGCTGAGAGCTGACATCGATGCATTTTTGCCACTCTCCTAAGAATCCGTGAATTCGGGATTTCTCGGTGGCAATTTCAGCTGATTCCGCTTCTGACAGATCGGGGCTATCTAGCTGAGCGAGCGTTTCTTGGGCTTCGCCGAGATCTCCACGCGCGGTCAATGTCATCGCTGCTAAGAATGGATGGACACTCTCAGTTAAGCTGAGGCCCGTAGCTTTCAAAAGGTCGCCGTCGTAAAAGGCTTGATGAACTTCGCCGTTCACAGTCTGAACTTTGGGAAGAGTCCCGTTGGCAACCCGGTGGTTGTCCATGTCGAGAAGTTCTCGAAATGTGTTTGGACTCTTCAATATGGGTTTTTCGGACTTGCTCATGACTTCACTCATTGCAATCAACAAACCGAAAATCTATTTGGTACATACTCAATAAATAGGCGAACAGACTGAGATTTTTTTCCATTTTTCGAGTTCAAACTGTCAAATCTTTGGTCACTTGCCAAAAATTGGTCGATGCTATTTACCGCATCTGCCTGGGAATAAATTCAGATTCGAATTAAATTTCATTCAGTTCTTAAGCGCAACCCAAAAAAATTATGGCCTTTGGCCGAATGGAGAATTTATGAAATATCTTTTTTCTATCTTGACGATTGCGTTCACTATGACCCAAGTCACGATGGTTGAAATCGCCAGATCGATGGAGCTTTATGTGGAAAAATCTGGCGCAGTTCAAATTGTAGTGAACGATAACAAGCGAACTGCGATTCTCACCTGCAAAAATATGCAGCCCTTTGGATTTAATGGCATTCGATTGGCCTTATCTGACATTCAACGCTGGTACATTGATTCAGATTCTAAAGTTGCCGAAACTTATAAAAACTGGCGGACTTGTTTGCATCTCCGGATTTGGAATCTGGTTCGGGATGAGGGTCGGAGGAATTGATCCCAACGGTTTTTAGAAATTGCACAGGCGGCTCTCTATGTCGCGCAGTTTAACTCCCCACCCTTACGATTTTTTTGCTCAATCTCATCTAACTGAAATCTGCCCGTCTGCTTGTCCTCAT
>CALCCV010000661.1 GCA_937900305.1 uncultured Pseudobdellovibrionaceae bacterium
TGCTGACCCTTTGAGAACCCCAATGCAAGTTTCGCTCAACTCTCACCTAAATTCCGAGAAATTATGGCCCATTGTAGAGCCCTAGTTCAGCTCTCAAAATTTTGGAACGGCCAAGCAATCGAAATCTATCAATGAGATTTTTAGGACCGTCGCACGGAAGTGTCCATCCTTCAACAGCCAAACACCCTCTCAACTTTTCACTTTGGTCGCTCCGAAAATCAAATTCTCTAAATCGAATTTACGCCCTGTCATTCGCCGTTTTCAGGTTTTACAATTGTCTTGCAAGTCTCTTCGTACTAGTTTTGCGGCTCAACTGCGAAGGAGAATTTATGCTGCAAAAAGTTGCTTTGTCCGTCCTTGTCGCCTCGGGAATTCAGCTGTCGGCGCCTCATTGTTTTGGCCAAAATCAAAAACGAGAGAGCCGATCTATTCACCCCCAAAGTGGCGGAACAGAAGTCAAAGTCGTTTTATCAAACTTGGATTCGCCGTGGGCCGTATTGCCTAGCCCCGAAGGCGATTTGTGGATCACTGAAAAATCAGGAAAAATATCAATCTATGATGCTGGCTTTGAACTTAAGCACACATTGAGCGGATTCCCCGATATGGTGGCCGCCGGGCAAGGAGGGTTGTTAGATATTGCCTTTCACCCGCGGCACGCTGAAAATCATTGGGTGTATTTGGCCTACACTGTGGGAAGCCCTTCCACTCGGCACACCCGAGTTACCCGCTTCACATGGCAGAATCAAACTCTGACCGAACCAAAGATCATTGTGGATGGCCCTGAAGGCAGCGACAACGCCCACTTTGGTTGCCGGTTGGTTTTCGATCGCCAAGGGTATTTATATGCCTCGTTCGGCGAGCGCCATCAAAAAGAAAAAGCTCAGCGGCTAGATTCTTTGCATGGCAAAGTGGTTCGCCTCCATGATGACGGAAAAATTCCCACAGACAATCCATTTGGACCAACCAATGCGATTTTCACTTATGGCCACAGGAATCCTCAAGGTCTTGATATCCATCCAGAGTCTGGAGTTCTGTATGTCTCGGAACATGGACCCAGTGGTTACGACGCACCTCCAGGAGGTGACGAAATCAATGTCTTGAGTGCAGGAGCCAATTACGGTTGGCCTGTGATTCACCACCAGATGCAGCAAACCGGCATGCGCTCACCATTGCTCGAATACACACCAGCTCTTGCACCTTCCGGAGCTCATTTTTACACAGGAGACAAAATTCCAGCTTGGAAAAACAACCTGTTCGTAGCAATGTTGGCGGGCCAGTCACTTCTGCGAGTGGAAATAAAAAACGACGGCACTATCGGCCAAACTGAAGAGCTCTTTAAAGGAGTCTACGGACGATTGAGAGACGTTGGCCAACATTCAGATGGGTCTTTGTTAGTGATCACCGACGGTGGAGAGCTACTTCAAATTAGCAAAAATTGAGTTCCCAGAGGAAATTTAAATCCATCTGCATTTCCGGCGCCCTCTTTGCACGCTAACGGATCAGGCCATTGCCAGAGGCCGTGGCCCAGGCCAACTGGGTCCACCTCCTTGATGAAAGAAGTCGAAAGAGTCTATGAAATCATCCGTCGTGTGTCGGCACAGAAGATAATTCCAGCCGATAAAATTTCACAAACAGATCTCCATTGGCACACTTCTCGCACTGGTGGGCACGATTCTCGGGAAGCTTGAAATTGAAAATGACGGTGACACCGTCATTGAAGGAAAGTTGAATCTGAAGTGGTCTGCCGCTGACTATAAATCAGATGACAATGCGAAATTCAGAGGCCACCTGAAACTCGGGAAGGGATACGACGGTGCAGAAATTATGAAACTCAAATTGTCCCGCAGTAAAGTCTATTTGGAAGGTCAAGTTTCAGACGATGGTAGGATTTTGAGTATGAATGTTGGCATCGGCAAACCCGGCCAGCAACCCGATGCGCTCATGCTTTGCGATCTTAAGAAAAGCAAATGAGAAAAATTTCGCTACTCAGAAACTATCCCAAAAAATGATCAAACTAAAGTGACACTTCTTGCCGATTTAACTTACATTTTTTTACATTTTTGATGGTAAACTGGCGCAGATCGGCATTCGCCAGGTGTCGAATGCCATCCATTTTAGTTTATGGGATTTTGCAGTCCCCATGATTTGCCAAAGCAGGAAACTCTCTTACAAAATTCACTTGAGATCCTTTCGCCTTTATTACATTGGTGAAGAAATCCCCATTCGGAATATGGCAATAGGCATTTACTCCATTAGAATAATAAATGTGTGGTCCAATTTGAAACAAGCCTGGTCCAACTTGAGTTTTGTTCGTACAAATTGGATCGTGGCGGAAGCCCGCAGGAGCCTGACTAACTTGACGTACAACCTGACCACTCATTGGTGATTTTGCTAATGTCTGGGGCGTTGGGAAGCCACAGTATGCCGTGGTGCCATTTGAAAAATAGATGGTTCCCTGTCCGACAATTTGAAACAGACCCACGCCGCTCATAGGCTTGGGTGCTGCCGCAGTTTCTCTGCTTTCCAACCGTCTGAGGCATTGATAAACTAAATAGGAAGTTCCTTCTTCTCGACAGCGCTGTTCTGGGCTGAGGCTGCTACCGTCTCCTCCACTGTGCGTGTCTTGGTGCCCATCGGGACCAGAACCTTCGCCTCCAGAACCTGAACCACCAGATTCATGCGCGGCGCGATCAGCAGCGCGATCAGCTCGTTCTGAAGCTTCCTTGCCGGCCTTGTGATCGACCGAAGATTCACTAGCGCCAAAAGCGAGAACAACTGGAGACTGTAATAAACCCAAACTCAAAACCATAGAAAATAAAACCTGTGTTAAACCTATTTTCATTTTTCCCCCAGAACATTTGCGTTAGATTAAAATTTCGTTTTCGAAAATTAATAAGTGTCTACAACGTAAAAAAAATTGTTCTCAAATTCCCCTGAAACCACTTTCTCATTGAGAACGGTCGAAATCTTCCTAGAAAACCCGGCTATTCGCTGTAAAATGCACCAGATTAGTACGTGAGCCGGCTGTAAAAGTTCGAAATGTTTCAAAATGAAAATTCATGGAGTTGGACTGTTTCTCATAGCCATGCTGATTCGTAACTCAGTCTCAGCGAATAGTCGGAGTTGGCACCATACTAAGGATTTTGTATTTGATAGGAGCGTCGTCTACCCTTAACTGAGAAGTAAGCGATTCTTTGGAGGCGAAGGGATCTCATGTGAATTTTGTAAGAGAGTTCCTGCTTTGGCAAATCATGGGGACTGCAAAATCCCATAAGCTAAAATGCTTGGCATTCGCCTCTTGGCACTATGGTTACAAAGCCGAAGAGCGGTCGTGCCTAAGTCCACACTGTTTTGCTGAGTGAATCCCACGAGAGCCAGGAGGCGCTGTGCGCCTCTCCTTGCCACGTAGAATTCTCACTCCATCTCCTCCCAGGTAAGGAGAATTCACTTTCTCATATTTTGCCAAGCGCCTACCTAGACGGAGCGTCGACATCCATCAAACCCTCGGTGGCATTTATGTATTCTGCAACCGAGGCACTTTCGTTGGTGGTCCTTTGGCTGATAATCACCTTTTGTTGAAGGTAACCGAAGGCCCGCAAACTCTTTAAACTTCCACCGTCGTCTCTTCTGGCGGCCAGTGGAAATAGAGAGGCCTGATAACGAAATGGGTTATTGGTGGTGTCGATCGCGAAGAGTTTTTCAGTTTTGAGACGCAGATTATTCGCTAAATGGCAGCTGACACAATCGGTGGTCGTTGGGTTGTGATGGATTGGATTTTCGATTCGAAGAAGAGCTTCGAGATCTTTTTCGACCTCGACTTTCGGCCGACCTGCAATATCTTGCAAGTTCAAAAATTTGAGAATTGAATCCTTATCCGCCTCGGGTTCAGGCTCCATGCTGAAAGCATGAGATGCATCACCTTGATCTTCACCACCGACTTGTTGAACCGTAGAGCCCTTCATATTTGGAATGGCCACGGCTTGAAATGTCCCGGCCATCTTATCCAGTTGTCCAAACTCCCATTCGCGGCCATCCCCGCGCAGAGCCATGAAGGTCATCCGAAAGAAATTCTGCGGCCCAATGACTTTCAAAATTTCTGTTTTCAGAGTTTGAAAGTAAGGTCCACTGAGGCCCTGCGAACCAATGAACGGATTTACGTCGAGAAGGACATAATTCAAATTTGAATTTCCAAAGGCTTGCAATCTTTTTATTTCACGAATCTTCTGAATAAAGGAGATAAATTCGGAGCGGGGAATTTCATAAAAGAGATGAATGGCAGCATCCGCCGGCGTGAGCATCTCCTCGCCCGTGACGGAGACAAAAGGTTGCAATACCAAACGAATCTGACTCTGACACACAGACGGAAAATTTGCGATCAGTGAGGGAAAGCACGGGTCCACACGAATCGAGACAACCCTTAACGCTTCGTAGGCAGTAGCTGAGGCAAGGACCAAGGCATTCGGCGATCCTGGATTTTTGCGAATCATAAGAGATGGAAGAAGGGCAAACACATCTTTGGGAAGAATTGCACCGTCTTTACCCGTTGTTCCAGGCGATAGGCCTGCATCTAATTCCACTTTCGTTTTTGGCAGAGGAAGAAGAATCGAAACATCACTCGGCTCAAGCGATATTGCTAAAGCATTTAATGTAAATGCAAAAAGTCCAATGACTATTGCGATGGCCAAGCGCTTCATCCAACCTCCTGATCAACGAGCAATTTATCTGACTTTTGCGGTCCAGCAACGTGTTAAAATTCTGTACAGTTCTTTTTTACCCTAGGAGCGATTCTCCAACAACTTGCGGTCTTCGAGTCCCCTCTCATTGCTCTTGAGAGTGAATCAATTTGAGGATTCGCTCTGGATCTTGAAAGTTGCGGGAATCGATCGACATCTGCTGCCAAGCTCGAGTTTGCTGATGAAGGTTTGCCCAGAGTCCTTCAAAGCGAATGTCTCTTAACATCTCTAGCTCTTGTTCAACCATATCGATCCCATCATCGCCTTTTGTTTTGTAACTACAGGATGCAATGTCTGATTTCGCCGTTTCAATTTCAGATATTAACGAATCTGTGGTCAGGTCCGGGCGACTGCAAAACGTTTTCAGAAAGTTTTCAAGCACTTTGCAACTTGGACTCGACACTGAATTTTTGATTTTGTGACAAGATGAAACCAAAATTTCTTTGTTGTTTTTCTTTGTCGCCATTAACCGCTTGAGGAAACCAGAGTATGATTCAGCCTTATCGAGGGCCACACTGGATGTCGGTTCTCCCAAAAGAATTTGATAGGTGATGAGTTGAATCTCTTGGTCCGAAATGACAGGCGCGAGGTCTTGCTGATCGGCCGACGAAGGATTGAGCCCCTCTATCTGCATCTGGATCTGAATGTCCCTAAGGGCTTCATGAATTAGCAAACCAGCCTGACTCCAGTATCCCAGTTTTTGCCACACCCGTGCTGAGATGATTCCGCCTCCAAGAGCTGCCAGATAAGACACAATTGGCTTAATAAGTAGATCAGGATAATCGGTCAAAATGTTCATCGGAAGGAATAATCCTGGTTGGGGCTTCAATTCTTTTTCAGAGACGAAGAACTGCATCGTAGCGAGAGATTCAGAAATGAGCTTCAATAAATTCCTAGAAGCTGGGGAGCCAGCCTGCCAGGCAGAGAGCCGCTCCTGCACCAGCGCATAGGCTGGTTGATCGGCAACAAAAATGCGCAGACCCCGTTCTTCTCCAGCAACCGGCCGAACTAGAGGTTCGGCCTTTCTGTAGTTATCCTGAAAAAAAGGATCTTGCGAAAATATATCGACCAGTAGGAGTGGCTGGTTGGGCCCGGCCGCGACGGCATTGCCACCGCCAACCTCAGCGCTGC
>CALCCV010000662.1 GCA_937900305.1 uncultured Pseudobdellovibrionaceae bacterium
CGCAACCGATCGACCTCTCTCAGTTCCACGTTGACTCCGTCAGTCTGGATGGCTTTGACAACAACTCTCAGAATTTGGCCATCGACGCTTCGATTCTGAAAGAGTATTTTCGGATGGCCGAAGTTGCATTGTCGAGTTGGGCGAGTGTGGCCACCAATCCAAATTGCGGAGCCGAAGCAGACGTCGACAAGTGCCACCAAAAATTCTTGGCAGACACTCTGCCGAAAGCTTACCGACGTCCCCTCGCAGCTGGTGAACTTGAAAAAATCTGGTCTATTCGTAACGATGTTTTTTCGAAAGGCTTGAGTCAGAAAGAATCTTTGGCGGCCGCACTCCAAGCCGTTTTATCGTCACCAAAAGTTTTAGTTGTCGAATCAGGAACCTCACCAACATTGCCGACAAAAGAATTGGCCAATCGCCTCTCCTTGTTTCTCTGGGGCAGCGTCGCGGACACCTCATTGCAGACGCAAGTTTCAAGTGGGGGCTCTGGCGTCGGCGCGACCTTCGCGCTCAGTGACATCCGATCTAAACGTTTCAGTTCTGATTTCACGCGTTCGTGGTTGGATCTCAAGAGTCTCAATTCGATCGGCACAGTCAGTGCAGAAATCGGCAATGCCATGGTTATGGAAACCGCTTTGCTGTTCGATGATTTGATTCAGCAAGATCGACCGGTTTCGGAATTGCTCACAAGTGACTATACTTTTTTGAATGACAAACTCGCCAGCCATTACGGAGTGACCGGGATCACAGGCTCTGAATTTCGCAAGGTCACGATGCCCACTCGACGCGGTCTCCTTCAACACGGTTCAGTCCTTGCGGCCACGTCCTCCGCCGAAGAGACGTCGGTGATCAAACGCGGAATCTTTGTATTGACCAGCTTGCTCTGTGCGCCGCCAGCGCCTCCCCCTGACACTCTCAACCGAGAGATTCCGGACTCAGCCCAAAGTCTGGATCCAGATCCAGTTCTCCGCGGTGTGAAGTATCGCGGTCAAACAGCTTCTTGCGTAGGGTGCCATTCGAAAATTGATCCCCTCGGTTTGGGTCTGCAGGCTTATGACCAATTTGGAAAACTCCGATCAGGGTTCTCGGTTGCGAATTATTTGCCGTTTCAGAAATTAACAAATGGAGAACCCTATAGTGATGCCACAGACTTTGGTCACAAGATGAGTGCACAAAAAGAGTTTGTCCAATGCGTAACAAAAAAATTGATGTCGTACGCTCTCAATCGAGATTTGACCGTGGCGGACCTTTGTGAAGTGAACAAAATCAGTGAGCAAGCGCTGGCAGGCAAAGGTCTGAAAAAACTGATTCAAGACGTTGTCCAGAGCCGAGGCTTCACTCAGCAAGTGACCCAGTAGGACCTTTTATTTAGCAATCAGTTTTAGACATTAGTTTTTAGGTTTTAATTTTTGTTTTTAGAAATGCAAAGTCAGATGCGAGGAAAGGAAATTCAGCCATGAGTCACTCAACAGATCGAAGATCATTTTTGAAACGTGCCGGAGTCAGTTTGGCATTGCCGCTTCTTCCTTCTCTGCGACCTCGTACGGCCTGGGCTGCGGCCCCGACTCCAAAATTGAAATTTATCAGCGTTTATTTTGCCAACGGCGCTTACATGGAGAAAATGGATGACAACGGCAACTTTGTGCACGCACAGCGAGAGGACTTGTGGACTTGTCAAGGCAACGACACGAGTTTGGTTTTGTCTCCGTTGTTGGAGATGTTGAGACCGTTTCAAAATCAGCTGACACAAATCAAAGGGACAAAAATGAATTTTCCCGCAGGAGCAGAGCACCCCTCAGCTCCCACAGGATTTTTGACAGGCCAATTCATGGGTCAAGATGGCCGAACCGTCTTAGCGATGCCAGGAAAATCCATCGACTGGGAGATCGCAGCCAAACTTGGGACGACCCGCGTCCCGGTTTTGCACCTGGGGGTCGAACAAGGAGTGAACACCAGCGTCTCACATGGCAAATACACCAAAATGTATTACGGCCGAACCTCTTGGAAATCTCAGTCTGAACAATTTCGCAAAATAGACAACTCCGTCGAAGCCTTTCAAGAAATTTTTGGATCTGGTTCTATGTCGGCCGCACCCACCGCCCGTGAAATCGCCATGGCCGCCAAAGACAAAAGCATTATTGATCTTTTCAAAGAAGAAATTCAGGCGATAAAAAACTCCGCCGCAAATTCAGACAAAGATCGCCTCGATCAATATTTGCAATCCGTTCGAGATCTCGAGCTGGCGTCGAAGCAAGACTTTGGCAGTTGCAAAACCACGATCGGCGCCAACTTCACTGCTGACCCCGTTTCTGAAGCCAATAAAAGAAACGCGAACTTCAATTTGCGAACCTCCAATATGATCCAACTCATTGTTCAGGGGTTGGCGTGCGGCGCCACTCAGGTCGCAAGTTTTATGTTACAAAACGAAGACAACGACACCGACGTGGGAATCCGCATTGGCCCCTGCGCCCACCCGACAGCGCAAACTCATAGCATCTCTCACTTCGGTGATCCGTCCCGCCGTCAATACAATCCTGAATACAAATCCGTTCAGATGTGGAACACCAAGCAGCTCTTAAGTTTGATGGAAAAACTCAAGCAAACGCCAGATGTGGACGGCAGCTCCCTCCTCGACAACACCCTGATCCTTTACGGAACGGGCCTTTCGAATGCGAGCTCACATGCCTCCAACAATTTGCCCATTCTCCTGGCCGGGGGCCTCTCTGGCCGAATCCGTGGCAATCGATTGATCAATGCCCAGAATCAACAGTACGGAAACGTGTTGGCGGGAATCTTACAGAAATTTGACATTGATGTTCCCAAATTTGGTCGCGGCACCGGACGCCTGACTCTTTGACGTGAGGCCAAGGCGAATCTGAAAACAAAGATTGTCAAGAGCTCCTCTGGGAGCTAGAAGAACGGGACTCCACAAAACCCCTCAGCGCCGAGTCAGATGAGTTTAATATGAGTAAGTGGGCCAGTGTCTGATACAAGTCTCGTGAAAATCTCTGATAAAAACCTTCGCAAAACTTTTCTCAAAACTTTTGGCTGGAATGAGTCCTTTGAAGCCTGTTGGGCCTCCCTTGAAAGCGCAGATCTTTTACCTGGCCGTGTCGTCGGCCAAGAAAAAACTCACTACCGTGTTCAGCTTTCACTGGATTTGATTTTGCCTGGCACGCTCTTCGGCAAAGATCGCCAAACGCCAGAGGCCGTTGGATCTTTAGCTTCACCTCTCATTCCCGCCGTGGGTGATTGGGTGAGCGTTCAACCAGATCCGCACGAAATGAAATGCAAAATTCAGTCAGTTTTGAGTCGCAGCAATGTGGTTCAAAGAACCCGGCCCGGCCGCGACGAACGAGTCCAGGTGATGGCAGCGAATGTCGACAGCGTTTTCATTGTCACTTCGGCAAATGAAGATTTCGAAATTTTGAGACTCGAAAGATTTGTCAATGCGGCCAAAGAGTCGGGAGCTAAGCCAGTTCTGGTTATTAGCAAATGGGATCTCGTCGCTGACGAAGAACCTTTTCTGCTCGCTCTTCACAAAACATTTCCAAACATCGAAACTCATTTTATTTCGCAAAAAAGTCCGCAATCATTGGAATGGCTCAACACTCACTTTGGCGAGGGGCGAACGACGCTCCTCGTGGGCTCATCAGGAGTCGGAAAATCATCGCTGGTCAACTTTCTGGTCGGCCAGGAGATTCAAAAAACTCAAGAGACCAGCAATGATTCGAAAGGAAGGCACACCACGACGTCGCGAGATCTTGTGCGCACGCGCTTCGACGGTTTGGTCATCGATACGCCAGGAATGAGGGATATTCTGAGCAACGAGATGGAAAATGAAACCGTGGACTTCAGCGATATCGAAAATCTGATTTTGAGCTGCAAATTTTCAGACTGCGGTCACCTCACCGAACCAGGCTGCGCCATCCAGAGAGACCTGAAGTCTGGAGATCTGCCGCGGGCACGGTGGCAAGCCTACAGAGAGTTCCTACAGCCCGCGGCAAAAAGCAAAAATCCGCGCCGGCGCGTTTAACCGCCACTTGTCCATGTGCTGCTTGCCTTTCAAAACGTTTCAGCCAATGTCTACGAATGTCTTCAAACTGATATTCTCATCGTCCACTCATCTCATCTTGAATCAGCCATTCGCTTCAACCCGAGATTTTCGAGGAAATCTGAGCGTCCCCTCAAATTTTTTTCTGGCTATCCGATTAGATTTTCGTCCAGTTCATTTAGCAATGGAGGAAAATCATGAAACGTACACTCATTTCGCTCTTTGCTTGCCTCAGCCTCATGGCCTGCAGCAAGTCTGAAGACAAAGCGGTCACATCAACCACGGGACCAAATCTCAACTCACCCAGCGGCATCATGGGAGTCATCGACAATGCGATGTCATCTATGGGAGGTTCGCAGGCGGCATCCACTGGAATTTCAGGCGTGACTGTTCTGACTGAAGGTACATCTTCAGATCCCCGCTGCGGTGAACACGGTACACCCTACGCAAATGGCACCCAGATGGATTTCAACGACGAAGATTATGCATCGACTAAATTTTATTGCTTATTATCAGCCAATCTTGCCTCTCCAGAAACTGTGCGCGGATCACTTCGCCAAGTCAAAAGCGTATTTTGTTCGGTCGAAGCTGCCGTTGGCACCATCGAATACACCGAAGCTGGCAATCAAATGATTTCATCTGAAACACTCGTTCCCCTCACGGACGCGTGTTGGCCTTTGGGCAAACCTGACGGCATGACTGCAGTTTCCATTTCAACTTTAACGGCAACGAAATTGGATTCCGCAACCACCGGCTGGCAGTACAAGCTGGCCTTCAGCGGTGAAGGTGTGGGCGACTACATTCTGTATTTCTTCAACAACGATGGCGTCATTGGTTTCAAGAAACTCGACGGAGGAGATGCCCCAGGAACTGGTGGAGCCACATCGATCACTCTCGACCTTAACAATGGCGTTTTGCTCTTGAACGCCATTGACGACCGAAACGGTTATGGTGGCGCCGACAGCCAATATCGCCGCCTCACTCGCATGCGTGTGACCGGCACCGTTAGCAACTATGTTTTCACCGAGATCAATAAGCTAGAAGGTTATCAATTCAATAATGATGGCACTTTAGACCCCAACAGCGGAGCCCTCAATAATTTCTCAGGACAAACCGTTCTCGGATCTGCCGCCGCCGGCTACGTGTATCGGAATTTTCAGTTCGATTCCACCACGGACACTCGAACGGATGCCACAAACCAAGCTTGCGTTGGCTCCACCGACAGCTGTGCCTCTCTCACTCCCCTCGTAGCAACTACGAACACATTTTTCAACGACACCTCTACCTGGGCCGCTTTCATCGCGAACAGCAAACCACTTTGTGACGACGGCACATCGGTGACGCTCAGTCCAACGCCCGTCAACGGTGTATTGGGAGTTTGCCAGTAAAAGGACCTTAGCGGTGATCTCAATGATCTAAATCCACGAGACCCGATGGACCAATTATCCCCGCTATATTGTTATCTCAATCTTCAAGGCAGTCACTCCAATCATGGCGACTGCCTTTTTCTATTTCTCCCCGCGAAGAAGGATGTGATAGCCGTGTCGAGTGCGGACCAGGCCAGAGAGCTCACCTGGCTTGAGAGCTTCGGCGGCTTCGGCAAAATCACCATTGAGCTTTTCCAAACGCACAAAACCCAGGTCGCCGCCTTTCGCCGCCGAGCTGCAGGTCGAATGTTTCATCGCTAAGATTTCGAACGAGCCACCAGCTTTGAGTTGCTCGAGAATCTTTTCAGCTTGCCATTTGGCTTCAACTAAAATGTGAAACAATCTCACGACACCACTCCCCTCACCAAGCCAATAGA
>CALCCV010000663.1 GCA_937900305.1 uncultured Pseudobdellovibrionaceae bacterium
GGATCGTAAGTACAAAGGCTGGATCTGGGCCGTTGCAGAGATTGATCCTGCGTTGCTATCAAATGAGATTGAACGTGTGAACATTACCTTGCCGAAGCGTGTGCTGACACGGTTGGATAACAAGGCAAAGGCAGCGGGTGAGACGCGATCGGGATTTATTGCGCTTCTTGCACTGACAGCTTAAGCACCAGAAACGAAAAAGGCCAATCGATTGATTGGCCTTTTTCATGTGTTTTTTGGGGTGGGCGATGGGATTCGAACCCACGACCCTCGGAATCACAATCCGATGCTCTAACCAGCTGAGCTACAATCACCATGCCTGCCTGCGGAAGGTTTTGAAATTAAGGAGTTCGGTCGAGACTGGCAAGCGTTTTTCGTAGCTTGGTGCGAAGGGCTGATAAAATGCTTATTTCTTGAGCCCTGGCGCAGAGTTTTGGGCAGTGAACATTCGGAAAATGGGTGGATATTTTGGTGGTGCAGATTGCCCCGTTTTTGCGTTGGCGCGGAAAGTAAGGTCTATTTAACTTGCCTATCAGCGTTTTTGCAGCAGTGGTTTAGTGAAAAGTAGCTAGGCGGGCGTGAGGATTCCGACTTGGCTGAGTTCGTAGTTGAATGGTGGTGGTTGGCTTTCGAGCAGGTGGTGGGGTAGGGGCGAGGGTTCGCTGAGTGTGAGGTTTTTGGGGGGGGCGAAGAGGCCGAGTAGGAGGATGCTTTCGAGGCTTGTTTCGGTATCGAGGCCTGCGGAGAGAAGGTCTTGGCTTTGTTGTATTGTTGGCGATGAGAGCTTTGGCGAGGGAGGTGTTTCCAGCAAAATTGATATTTGGGAATTGGGGGCGTGCAAAATGAGAATCTCAATGCGAGACGTTTTTTGATCTCTGGCATGGGTGTCTCCTTGCGATCCTGGGAGCATCGACGTTCCAACAATCTCCCACCGCCCGAACCTTGATTTGATTCGAAGCGCTGGGATCAACCAGACATTGCGCGAGGACGGGTGCAAATGAAACATAATTGTTTAGAGGTGGGCTCGGCGAAGATCGTGCTCTTTCGTTCACGGACTGACTCAGAACGAACACCGCTAAAGTGTTTTGTTCTCTTTGTTCAGGAAAGTTAGTGTCTTGGACCTTATGTTTTAGTGTGAAGTGCCGTTAGTAAGAGGAGAAGGAATTAATGCTAAAGTTGCCTGAACTTAAAATTCTCGTTGTGGATGACTTCATGATGATTCGCATTTTGTTGAGAGCTTCGCTGAACGAGCTGGGAGTGACAGAAATTGAAGAGGCACAAGACGGTGATGAGGCTTGGGCTAAACTTCAGAAGGCGGCAACTTCGGACAGAGTTTATGATTTTATTTTCAGTGATTGGCACATGCCGGGATTGAATGGCTACCAACTGCTTCAGAAGGTTCGAGGGAATCCACGGTTGCAGGACATTCCGTTTTTTATGGTGAGTGCAGAAAGTGAACCGAGACACATTATGGATGCAATTCGTGCGGGGGCTGATGAGTTTGTCACGAAGCCTTTTGTGCCTAGGGCGCTGGTGGAAAAAATGACACATTTTCTGAATAAGAAAAATAAGACGGCTTGAGGAGTAACGGATATGTCAGCGGTCCTTAAGCTCAAAGATTTGCGCGCCAACGAAGTGACAAACTTGCTGGAAGCCTATACCACGGCCGGTGTCGGAATTACTTTCGAATGCATGCTCATGTATGTGCCAAACTTCAATGGTTCTCATCAGCCAAGTGGAAATAAGGATCTTTTAGATTATACAGGAATTATTCGGCTCAAAGGCAACGAATTCGTATTTGAAAGCTGCTTGAGTTTTCCAAAAGAGACAATGGAAAAGGTTGTTAAGAAGATCTTCGGATTAAAAGATGGCATGATTCCTGAATCTCACATCGACGGATGTCTAGGTGAACTGACCAATACGATTTCGGGCTGTCTAAAAGCCCAATTGGCAAAAGTTGGTTATGAATGCCAGCTCGACCTTCCCGAACTGTACAAAGGCAAGGGTGCCATCGTTTTGCAAAGTACAGAACCGATCCATCGCTTTGACTTCGACATTGAAGGATCACCGTTTTCGGTTTTCTTGGGAATTCAGCACACCGCCAAGTGAGTCCTAGGCTCACACTTCGACAATAAAAATTAATCACTGCCTTCGTCCAGTTATCTCCTTGCGGAAAGTCAGGTAACTTAATGACATGTCTCTGAAAGTCGGCGAAATTTTGGTCAAGCAAGGTCTTGTATCACCGGAGGTGATTGGCAGGGCATTGGATGAACAGAAAAAAACAAATCAGCGTTTGACCGTTTTGATCATGAACCTGGCGGGTTTGACGGAGTCTCAAATTTTGCGGGCTCTGGAAAAACACTACCAAATTCCGGGTGTGGATCTTGCGAAGTTTGATATTGCTACTCAGCTGACTCAGATTGTTCCGCGAGATCTTTGCGAAAAACAAATGATCATGCCTGTGCAGCAAGCGGGACAGACTTTGGTGGTTGCGTTTGCAGATCCCAGCAACTTGGTTCTGAGAGAGGATTTGCGGTACATCACGAAGTTGAAGATCCAGCCGGTCTTGGCGACGACGACCTCAATTTTGGCCGCCATTGAAAAAAATTACGGAGCCTCTTCAACAGCGCGAGCCATCCACGAGTTGTCGAATATCAAAGATCAAGACATTGAAATCGATATTCTCAACAGCCGCGAGATCGATGTTATCGATAAGGCGGGAGCTGACGATGCGCCCGTTGTGAAATACGTAAATTTGATTTTGCAAGAGGGCATCGTAAGAAAAGCTTCGGATATTCATTTTGAGCCATATGAAAAACGCTATCGAGTGCGGCTTCGGGTGGACGGAATGTTGCTTGAGGTTTCACCGCCACCGCCCGGAATGGTGAATGCCATTTCTTCACGACTTAAAATTATGTCGAAGCTCGACATCTCCGAGCGGCGCAGGCCGCAAGATGGCCGAATCAAAGTTAAGCTTGGCAATGGCCGAGAAATGGATTTTCGGGTGAGCACTTTGCCGACTCTCTGGGGTGAAAAAATTGTTCTGCGATTGTTAGACAAAGGCAATTTGCAGCTCGATATGACCAAACTGGGGTTTGAGCCCGATGACCTTGCCATTTTTAAAAGCTGTATCAATTTGCCTCAAGGCATGGTCCTCATTACCGGCCCCACCGGATCTGGCAAGACGACAACGATCTATTCGGCACTGGCTGATCTGAATCAGATCGATGTAAATATTTCCACCGCTGAAGATCCAGTTGAATTTAACTTAGAGGGAATCAATCAGGTGCAAATGAATCCTGATATCGATTTGAATTTTTCTACTGCATTAAAGGCCTTCCTGCGGCAAGACCCTGACATCGTTATGGTCGGGGAGATCCGAGATTTAGAGACGGCCGAGATTGCCTTTAAAGCAGCCTCGACGGGCCATTTGGTGGTGAGCACTCTGCACACAAACGATGCTCCGGGGACTGTCGTTCGTCTAACAGAAATGGGTATCGCTCCGTATTTAATTACATCGACCATCGCGTTGATCGTAGCCCAGCGCTTGGTTGGAAAAATCTGTGAAAACTGCAAAATGCAAATCGATGTTCCCGATCAGACATTGCTGGATCTTGGCGTCGTTCCGAGCGAGCTCCCGGAGTACAAGATTTTCAAGGGACGAGGGTGCTCAACCTGCAACAACACCGGCATCAAAGGCCGTATAGCGATCTATGAATTGCTAACGATGCCAGAGCGGGTGAAAGAGGCCGTGTTAGCCGAAGCTTCTGTCAGCAATTTGCGCTCGATCGCGCGAGAAATGGGATTGCGAACTTTGCGCCGATCGGCCCTGCTGAAACTCAAGCGTGGACAGACAACTATTGAAGAAGTGATGAACGCATCAGTGAAGGACTCCGTATGACAGCAAAGCACACCTCCGAAAATTCAAAATCCGACTCGGCATTGAGTCTTCTCGAGTTGCTGATTTCGACAGAGCCCCAGGAAATTCTTTTGGTATTGGGGCAATTTCCGCAAATTCGCAAAGAAGGTGTGTGGCATTCAGTTCGTCGGGCCCCGTTTTTGCCGAGTGAGTGGGCGGCCATCTGTCGCACGCTCCCACCGTACGAAGGGGCGAACGGTCAGGGTTTTTTCAGTCCCCGGGAAAATTTAATCTATCACTTTCATATCGTGCAAACGGATCTCTTGAGTAAGATCCACATGGTGAAAAGAATGTCGGGACATGTTGAAAACTTTCACCTGCCCAATTTGTTTTATGAGACTCTTCATCAAGACTCTGGCGTGATCGTGGTCGTTTCGCCCCAAAAGAGCTGTCGCAGGGACCTCTTTGTTCAAGCTTCCCGAAAACTGGGTAAAGAAAAACGAGTTCATGGACTCTTTGTCAGTCGATCCATCTATCCCCTGTCTCAAGAAGGCGAGGGTTTGTTTTCTCAAGTGACACCCGAGGCGCTGGCAGATGGAGAGTTGCGCGAACGGTTGCTTGCGGGAACCCAAGTGGTATTTTTTGATGAAATCAATTCGGTGCAAGAGTTGGATTTAGCGGTGTCAATTCAAGATGAGCAGCGTTTGGTCATCATTGGGGTGGCGGCACAGTCGTTGATTTTGGGTTTGGCCAAAATTTTTCAAATTGTATCTGC
Source organism: uncultured Pseudobdellovibrionaceae bacterium (assembly GCA_937900305.1). Taxonomy (GTDB): domain Bacteria; phylum Bdellovibrionota; class Bdellovibrionia; order Bdellovibrionales; family Bdellovibrionaceae; genus CALCCV01. The sequence goes on from CALCCV010000663.1 coordinate 4,635, forward strand.
AGAATCTTTTTTATTGTACCGGTGGACTCAGGCGTTGCGTCTGATCATCAGCCAAATTCCACTGAAATCTCCGGGGCAAAGAATTTATGGATCTGAAGTGATTGCGGTATCGGAAGCGATCAAGCGGGATTTTTTGAATTTGAAGCTGGCAGATCTTCAGGATCTGTTGGCGAATTCTAAAGATGCAGCGGGTTTGCAAAACCTCAATCAGTCGATTTTGCATCACCTTCTGAAAAGAAAACTTGATGTTCGCACAGCCTTTGCTTTGTCTGAATCGCCGGAAGAACTCGATGCCTTGCTGAAGAAAGTAGGAGTTTAATGGGCAAGTTTGCTTTTCAAGTAAAAAATAATCGAGGCCAGCTCTCGCAAGGGGAAATGGAAGCTGGCTCAGAGTCAGAAGTGCGATTGAAGCTGAAATCGCAAAACCTTGAGGTCGTGCGCCTGGTGGCTCGCGTGCAATCGACTCCCACTAAGAAAGTGTCAGGTGGTGGATTTCATTTTGGCGGAGTGAAGGGCAAGGATTTACAAATTTTCACTCGGCAGTTTGCCACGCTGATCAACGCAGGTATTCCCGTTGTGGACAGCTTGAAAATTCTTTCTGAAGGTTTACGCCCGGGTCTGCTAAAAGAGGCGGCGTCGGAAGTGAAACACTCGCTTGAGCAAGGGCGAAGACTCGGGGATGCGATGGCGCAAAAGCCCCGGTGCTTTGATCGCTTGTACGTAAATATGATCAGAGCTGGCGAAGAGGCCGGTATCTTGGATACCATTTTAAATCGTTTGGCTGTGTACATCGAAAAATCTGAAAAAATCAAAAGCCAGGTGAAGGGCGCGATGGTTTATCCTGCCGTCATTATGCTGGTCGCCGTCGTGGTGATAACGGGGATTTTGGTGTTTATCATCCCCAAATTTACGACATTCTATGCGAGTTCAGGTTCTGAGCCACCAGCCTTAACGATGATGGTGGTTCGCTTGAGCGATTTTTTGGTGCAGCAATGGTACTATCCGTTGGCAGGTTTGTTTGTTCTTCCGTATTTGTTTTTTCAATGGGTCAAGACTCCTGGCGGAAAAGAGACCTTCGATGGCATTGTTTTTCGAATGCCCATTTTTGGCGAGGTGGCTCAAAAGAGTTCGATCGCTCGACTGTCGCGAACGTTGTCGACACTTTTGTCATCGGGTGTTGGAATTCTGGAGGCGATCGAAATCGCGGCTCGCACCGCCGGCAGCTCTGTGATTGAAAAAGCTCTGTCACGTTGCCAAGAGCAGGTTCGATTGGGTAAAACATTTGCCTCTCAATTGATGAAAGACAAAATTTTTCCGGATATGGTGAACCAAATGATTGCGATTGGTGAACAATCTGGAACCATGGACGTCATGTTGGGAAAGATTGCCGATTTTTATGAGGACGAAGTTGAAACTGCGGTGAAGGCCCTGACTTCTGTGCTTGAACCTTTAATGATGGTGATATTAGGAAGTATCATCGCGGTGTTGGTACTGGCGATGTATCTGCCGGTCTTCAATATGGGCGACGTCGTTGGCAAGTGAAGTTTTAAAACTTTCTTTGGCCAACAAGTGGGATTGGCGGCGGTCCGAATGGAACGTCGTCTTTTATATTTTTGTTTTGGTTTATCAAATCGTTCAGTATCTTTTAGAACCGGGATTTATTTTGTGGCCCGGGATTGGTTTTTTTTATCTGATTCTCTCCCTGGGCGCTGCTTGGCACTATCTCGTTCCTAAACGCAGTGAAATGGTTTCGACGGTGGTTGATCTCACCGTTGTCTTTGGCTTGCACGCCTTTGGGATTTTGCCAATTTCAATTGTTCTGGTTCTAAATCTGTTTTTGGTTTTTTGGACCTGTTTGCGAGTTCGGCCTGAGGTCGGAATTGTTTTGGCCTTCCTATCGCTGTTTTTTTTGTCGATGGGCTTGCGATTGGGTTGGGATCTGACACAAAAAGAATATCTTTCGGTGGTGCTGATCCATGGCTCGGCGTATTTGTTATCGGTGCTGTTGTCGGCCCAATTTAGCTTGTCACTTCAGCAAGCGGAAAAGGAACTTTCAGACACTAGATTGTCAGTTGAATCACTGCGAAAATTGCAGAGTGCCATCTTAGAAACCATGCCCATTGGCGAAGTCAGTTTTGTCGAAGACGGTATGATTTTGCAAAGCAACAGCACTTATTCGACAATTTTGAAACACCACAAATTAGAAGTGAGCGGTAACTTTTGGCAGCAGTTTCCTTACTTGAAGCCTGACATTTTGCTGCTTTCGACCGACGCTGAACTTTTGCAACGAGAGATTCGATTGCGCAGCGAAGACGGACGGGTGGCCGTATTTGGTTTAGCTTCCCGCCGTTTGTACTCTGAGGAAGTGAATCGATCTATTTGGGTTTTTTTGCTGCAAGATCACACCGAGCTTCGCGATCTTGAGTTACAGCTTCAGCAAAAGGAAAAGCTTGCCGCCGTTGGGGCTCTTGCCGCAGGCATCGCTCATGAGATTCGCAATCCTCTCACAGGCATGAGTGGCAGCATCGAACTTTTGAAAGAATCAATCACGGGCGACAGCGAGCAACGTCTAATGAGAATTGTGCTGAGAGAGATTGATCGCCTCAACCATCTCATCACCGAGTTTTTAGATTTTGCTAAACCGATGCAGCCGCCAACGGATGAGTTGGATCTTGGTCAAGTTTTGGAAGAGGTTTTGCAGCAAGTGCGGCTTCGCACAGACAACCCTCCCAATTTAAAAATTGAGACGGCAATTGCCCGCTCAAAAATACTCGGGCATCAGGACAAATTAAAGCAGGCGTTTTTAAATGTGATAGTTAACGCTGTTCAGGCGATGGATAAAACGTCCAATCCTCTTTTGAAGGTGTCTTGTGAGGCGGGAGAAGTGACCGTCACTGACAATGGTTGTGGCATGGACGAAGACACACAAAAACGAATCTTCGAGCCATTTTTTACTAAAAAACCGAAAGGGACTGGCCTGGGTATGGCGATCACTTATAAAATTTTTGAAATGCACGACGTAAAAGTAGACATTCTCTCGACGGTGGGAGAGGGCACAACCTTTCGGTTTCACTTTTTGACTAACGGCCATGTTTTGAGAACTGTTTAACAATTTGGCTTCTACCTGGGTTAGGTCCGTCGGTGGTCCAGGTTTGTTTCAGTCATTGCCTTTGTTTCTTATCTTAGTTCAAATAAAGTGTGGGAGACCTCTACTATGAAAAGCAGAATCTTGGTCGTTGACGACGAAGAGAGCATCCGAGAATTTTTAGACATCATGCTTCGCAAAGAAGGCTACGAGGTGACTCTTGCCGAAGATGGTTTGCGCGCTAAAGAATTGATCGAGAAAAAGACTTTTGACCTCGTCATATCTGATTTACAGATGCCGAATGTAACCGGAATCGAGCTTTTGAAATCAGTCAGGCTGACGTATCCCGACATGTTATTCATGATGATCACTGCTTTTGGTACGACCGAAACCGCGGTGGAAGCGATGAAGTTGGGAGCTTACGACTACTTGACTAAGCCGTTTAAAATCGACGAAGTCAAAATTGTCATCAGCAATGCCCTTCGCAGTCGCAACTTAGAAGTCGAAAATAAAATTCTTAAAAAAGAACTCGGAAAAGAAAACAGCTTTCAAAATATCGTGGGCCAGTCTCAAGCCATGAATCAAGTGATGGAAATGGTCCGGCGAGTGTCGACGACCCCAACGAACATTCTTGTCACCGGAGAGTCTGGCACGGGTAAAGAAGTGGTTGCTAAGGCCATTCACTACAGCGGCCCATTGAAAGACAAACCCTTTGTCACTATCAACTGCGGGGCGATCCCAGAGTCACTGATGGAGTCCGAAATGTTCGGGCACAAAAAAGGATCTTTTACTGGTGCGGTGACCGACAAGTCGGGACTTTTTGAGGTTGCCGATGGCGGCTCGCTGTTTTTAGATGAGGTGGGCGAACTTCCTCTAACCATCCAGGTGAAACTCCTTCGCGCGATCCAAGAGCGTGTGATTCGTCGTGTGGGTGCGACAGATGATCAGAAAGTAGATGTACGCATCATTGCGGCCACCAATCGAAATCTCGAAGACATGGTGCGCGACGGTGGATTTCGCCAAGATCTCTATTTCCGCCTCAATGTCATCAATATCAAAACGCCACCTCTGCGCGATCGCCGTGATGACATCGTTTTGTTAGCGACTTATTTTTTGCGCAAGTACAACGACAAGCTCAGCAAAGGCATCGGTTCAATTTCTGCTGAGGCGATGGAAGTTTTAAAGAAGTACAATTATCCGGGCAACGTCAGGGAGCTTGAAAATATCATCGAACGAACCGTCGCTTTGGAATCCGGAGCCGTCATCTTGCCCGAGTCGCTGCCGCCTTTTGTGAACACGCCTACTGGTCGGAAGCTTGCCTCCAGCAACGAAATTGAAATTGGCGATGACGGAATTGATCTGGAAAAAGTGATCGGCCAAATTGAAAAGGAACTTTTGGTCAAAGCCATTCACACCGCTGGCGGTGTGAAAAAGAAAGCCGCCAAACTCTTAAAGATTTCATTTCGGTCTATGCGCTATCGCATTGAAAAGTACGGACTTGGCGTAGTTGGCGACGACGAGCTCGACGACGAATAGCAGCGCCATGAAGTTTTTCATAAATACTCTTTTAGCAGCCCTTGTCATCGCCGGAGTTACGGAGCTAAGTCGTCGATTTAGCTTTCTTGCGGCTCTTCTGGTTTCGTTGCCGCTGTCTTCGGTGATTGCGTTGTCTTTTGTTTATATTGAGTCGAAGGATGTGGCGAAGGTGAGCTCGCTTTCACTGGAGATCTTTTGGTTGGTGCTGCCATCGTTGCTGTTTTTTCTGGTTTTGCCTTTTTTGTTAAAGCAGGGCTGGAATTTTTGGCTCGCTTTAGCGACCAGCTCCCTGGTCCTCGCCTTTGTGTATTTAGGATACTCGCTCTTGATGCAAAAATTAGGCAGCGGGCCGTCCACGCCAGCATGACTTAAAGCTCGAGCTAGGAAGACTGGCGGGCGCATATCAGCTTTTTTTGTTTAGCGGGAACAAACACTCCCACGAGCTTTCGAACGGGTTGGCCGCCGATTTTTTTCCATGGATACTTGCGGCGAAAATCACTGACGAAACCCCATTTGCCGGCGCGTTGAGTTTTGACTTCAACGTGACCAGCGGATTTTTTCTTTTCGATATTTTTATAAACTAGGATTGAACCTTTTGGCGCATCGATCGGATTTTTTAGCAGTTGTTTAATGGCTTTGCAGTCCAAAAGATTTTCGAAGCCCACTTGCTTGAGTTCCTTAACGGCTTGAATAGCGATGGCGCCACGCAATTTCGATTTTGGAACTAATCCCGAGCTGTACAATGAGCGTTTAACATAGCGGTAACAAAGCTTCTGAGATTTGTCGGTTGCGCGCACTTTTTTCATCGCCATTCTAACTAACGCTAGCACGTCTCTCGAGGTTTCAAATTTAGACACCATTTTGCGGTATGAGGATTGCTGCGGATTGCTCGCGATTTCGTTTCGGCGGTTGGAAGCCTGCTTTGCGGACTTGGTTTTCAAATCTTTAGCTGAAGAGCGAAGGTTTTGAATGCGAAACTGATCTTCATTCGCTAAAACGTTGTCAAACGGATCGCTGTCCAGCTCGTCTTTGAGGCCATTGTCTTGACGTGCTAGGTCCTCTTCTTGTGGTTGGGTGAGGTCAAGGTCTGCTTCTGGATCATCGCTGTCTTCAAAGCCGGCGAGGCTCGCTTGCGAAGCTCCCATCGATGCCGTAGTCGTCGATTCGTCTTCGGCGAGTTCTGTTGTCATAGAGTGGTCCTGACTCTCTTGAACTTCTTGTAACGAGACATCTCCGTCAGCGGTGGTCTTTTCCTCACGTCTCACTCTGATTGGTTCCGTAAGACCTTCTTCAGCAGGAGTTGAAATCGACTGAGATTCATTGGAAGCTTCTTGTGGCAACAATTCTACGAATTCAAATTTCTCTTTCGAAGGTTCGATTCGAGACACTTTTTGTTTCGCAAAAGAGTTGAGAGAATAGCATGTCGTGAGAATCAAACACAGTTGTAGAAAAAAAGTACATCTCATCATCTTGCCATCCCTTTTGAGCGCAGTTGCATTCAATATGTGCAAATCTGTGTCCTAAATCAGATTGGGATGAGAAGGCTAGGGTGCTGGGCCAAACTTTGGATCCGTCGGTGAGATTTTGATAGCGGGCAATATGGACTCAGCCGTGGTGGCTTCGATCGTCGTGTTGGTTTGCTCAGCGCCGAGGGTGATGTTGACCATTCCGCCTTCGTGAGCCCGGACGATGTTTTGATCGGCTTTCATAATGGCACCCTCGCCATGCTCACAAAAAACGTTGCAGGCAGAGCCGATTCGCAATAGCCCGTCATTCTTAATGAAGAGATTGCCAATGGAAGCATAAAACTTGGTTAACACACCTTTCTGAACCTTAACGCTTTCGAATCCATAGTTGGCGTCGATCCAGGAGTGCACGAGTTTGTTGCCGATGATCGTGTTGGGACCAAAATTCCCCTCATTCACGGAGACACCCATTGTGTCT
>CALCCV010000664.1 GCA_937900305.1 uncultured Pseudobdellovibrionaceae bacterium
AAAGGCAAAGTCAGTCCTTTGGTGGGAAGCATCCCCAGCACCACACCCATATTGATAAAAACCGAAAGGCAGAAATAAATCGAACTCGACAAACAAAAAACCCGAACCCAAAGATTGTGGCTCCGCACGCTGAACGAAAGGCATTTATAAACGACGTAGCCATACAACATGACAAGCAATACGAAACCGATAAAACCCCACTCTTCACCAAAAACGGCGAGGGTAAAATCCGTGTGGGCCTCGGGCAGGAAAAACAGTTTGCCTTGGCCCTGGCCCAAGCCACTCCCGAACAATCCCCCGGAGTGGAAAGTCAGCATACTTTGAATGGATTGAAAGCCCTTCTGTTCAGGATCAGACCAAGGATCAAAAAAAGAAGCGATGCGCGCCCGTCGATAAGGAACTCGCATGACCAAAAAATAAAACAGAACGGCTGTCGACGATGTGAAAAGCGCAATCCAATGGGTGGAAAGACCGAACGCAAAGAGAACACCCAGTCCCACCGTGAACAAGATCGCAATGGAGCCGAAGTCTGGTTGTCGAAGTAAAAGAAAAAATGGAAAGAAAAGAGTGACCAAGAGGACCCACGTTGGGATTTTTTTAAGCCACAAATCTCGGCGAATAAAAAGGCTCGCTAAAAAAAAACAAAATGAAATCTTCAATAACTCCGAAGGTTCAAAACGCAGTCCGCCCGGTAAACTCAACCATCGGTGGGCCCCACCAACCTTCACTCCGATACCAGGAACTAGGGTTAAGCTGACCAGGATGATTGAAACTGGCCACATGACAGCCGCCCATGTAGTGATCTTTTCTAGTGCCGTCAATCGCAGCGCCATTAGACCACACAATCCGGCCACCGTGAACAGAAGCTGTTTTCTGAGGAAATAAAATCCGTCACCAAAGCTTTCTGAGGCAAAAATGAAACTGGCTGAAAATACTTGTACAAGACCCATTCCCATCAGCAGGAGCAAAACGAGAAAAAGCGGTGAGACTTTGAAATCCTTCATTGATCCAAATTCAAATTACTGCCTGTTGCAGGTTTTTTGTCAGCCGTTTTTTCAGGAACTGCAGGAACTGAAAGAGGGGTGCTTGCCGCAGCTCGCTTGCCCATGCCAACACAGCAAAACAAAATGCCATTGTTGTTTTTTTCGGTGCGATATTCGGTGAGCGAAAAACTTTTGGCGAGGTCGCAACGTTTGCCGAGCCTCAGGGAAAGTTCAACTTCAACATCTGGATGTTCAACGGCTGAAACGAAGTCACAGTAGCCACCGCCTTGCGATGCCGAGCGCTCGCGTTCGGCATCGCGCTCAGGAGACACGCGGCCTCCGCAAGCGCTGATGGACATGGCCAATAAGAGAGAGGATAAACCAGAAATCAGTGCGCGGCTATGGTAGCGATTCATGAATGACTCCTTCAAAGCTAAATCAAGGATCATCCATGGACTTTCGTCTCGCTAATTTCAGAGAAAGATCTTAGCGAAATTTTTTGATGATCTCTTTAAAATAGTCGCCTCTCTCTTCATAACTGTCAAACATGTCGAAGCTTGGGCAGCCTGAAGATAGCAGAACACTGTCACCAATTCTCGACCTTTGGTAGGCAATGTAGACGGCTTCTTCGAAAGTTCCGATTAAAAAGGTTTCGGTCAACTCACCAATTTCGCGGTGAATTCGCTCTTTGGCTTCACCCACCAAAATTAAAGTCTTAACTTTGCGGCGAATGGAAGTTTCAAGCGGTTTGAAAGTGCAGTCAGTGTCTTTCCCGCCGCAGATCAAAATGACGTTTTCATCAAAGGTGTCCAGTGCACGCAGGACGGCGTGAACGTTGGTGGCCTTCGAATCATTGAAAAACTGAACTCCACCCACTTTGCGAACATACTCGAGTCGGTGAGGGATTTGTCCAAAAGCATTCATCGCACTCTGAACGGATTCGTGTTTTGCTCCATGCTCGCGGGCTGTCAAAATGGCAGCCATGACGTTTTCAATGCTGTGGCGGCCGCGCATTCGCAAACCCTTGATGGAATACGATTCAATTTCGGGACCCGTGCGAACTTTGATTTCATCCCCGATGTTGACGGCGCCACCGATATTCATGATCTGTGGCTCAAGAACGGCCTTGCGAGAAAAATAAAATATTTTACCGCGCTGGACGGCAGGGTCGCGAGCGAGTTCAACCACCGCGTGGTCATCGGCATTTAAGATGGAAGTCGTTGCCTGGTTGGTATTGCGAAAGATACGCCGTTTGGCATTGATGTACTCTTCCATGTGGTTGTATCGATCTTTGTGATTCTCGGCCAAATTCGTAAAAACGATATTTTGTGGGACGAAGTTTTCGCAATGCTCAAGCATGAAGGCCGAAACTTCGGCGATCACGACCTGTGCACGGTCTTCTTGCAAGAGATACTCAGTCATCGGGTGTTCATTAGCACCCCCGACCCAAGTTTTGATATCGCTGGCGGTGAGGAAAGCTTCGATCAACTTAGCGACGGTGGTCTTACCGTTCGTGCCCGTGACTCCGATAACAGGTTCTTTAATGAAATTGATGCTGAACTCAAACTCGCCAGTGATTTTGATACCCTGACTGCGAGCGTAGTCAAAAATCTTCAGCTTGGAAGGCACGCCGGGACTTAAGATCACCAGATCTTGCTGCAAAAAAGTTTTTGGGCTGTGGCCACCCAAATCAAATTTGATGGGCAATCCGTCCAGCTGTTCAACCTGCGTTGATAGTTCTGGTTTCGATTTGTGATCGGTCACCATCACTTGGGCGCCGTGTTTGCATAAAAAGTGACAGAGGGTGACGCCGGTTCGGCCGAGTCCGACGACGAGGATCCGTTTGTCTTTCAGTTCAGAAAATTCCTTATACATACAGGTGTCCTTAGGATGAGGGTTGAGATGCAAAAGTCTTTAGCGCAGTTTGAGAGTTGAAAGGCTGAGGATCGCGAGGAGAATAGAGATGATCCAAAAGCGAACAATAATTTTGGTTTCAGTCAATCCTTCCAATTCATAGTGGTGGTGCAAGGGGGCCATCTTGAAAATGCGTTTGCCGGTCAATTTAAATGAGGCCACCTGTGTGATCACAGAGAGGGCCTCGACCACAAAAACGCCCCCCAACACGATCATCACAAGTTCATTTTTTGTCAGCACGGCCATGGCTCCAAGGAATCCCCCCAAGGACAAAGAACCGACATCACCCATAAAGACCTGCGCCGGATAAGCGTTAAACCAAAGAAATCCCAACCCTGCCGCAACGATCGCAGCTGCAATCGGAGTCAACTCACCAGCGCCGCTGATATTGGGGATTTGCAAATAACTCGCAATTTGGGCGTGGCCAGCAACGTAAGCAAAGAGCCCTAGTGTGGCTGCACAAATGATAACTGGTACGATGGCCAAACCATCCAGTCCATCCGTTAAGTTGACGGCATTGGCCGTTCCCGCGATCACCAAGGATCCAAAAATAATATAGAAGTACCCGAGATCGAGTTCAATGTGCTTAAAAAATGGGATATGAACAATCGTCGAAAAATTGAAATAGTGAATCAGAACTGCAATGACGAGACCGGCGATCATCATCTCGCCACTCAATCGCAATTTTCCAGATAGGCCCTTCGAATTTTTTTTACTCACTTTGAGATAGTCGTCGATGTACCCAATCAGACCAAAGAGCCAGGTGATAATCAAAACGGCCCACACCATGGGATTTGTGATGTCGACCCACAACAAGCAGGGAAAGAGTGTCGACAACAGGATCAATCCTCCGCCCATCGTTGGCGTGCCCGATTTTTTTTGATGGGTTTGCGGTCCATCCGTTCGAATGGACTGACCAAAATGTTTTTCCTTCAATCGCCGAATAAAATATGGTCCCCACATCCAGCACAGCAAAAATGCCGTGAAGAAACTTATGAATGTGCGGAAAGTGATGTAACGGAAAATATTGAGCGGAGAAAACTCGTTCGCGAGAGAGTAGAGCCACTGGTATAACATATTTTGTGATTCCTATCATAAACATGGCTGCAATTGCAATTTATATTTTCTAAGTATATGAAATTACAGAGAAATTTTATTCTCACGCCAGAACGGATTTTGGTCGAGCGAGAGGAGAATGTCCACAGCGAGTCTTGTTTTCGGGCTCTTTGTTCTGTAAATCTCGTAGACAATATTTGAGAGCGTGAAACCGGTGACTCAAAAGGTGAATATGAAAGAAAAATCTACGACCCCAGTTCGTTCAGCAAGTGCGGATCAAGTTCATCAAAGTTTGCGGAATCTGTTGGTGCGACAAAAGAACGCCTGCGATTGGTTGGGCCTGCGGGCGTACCGGGAGCAATCGACATTTCTCGGAGTGAAGAACGAAAAATTTGATCATCAGCGTGAGCAAGTTGAAAATGGCGTGATGGTTGAGGTGATTTGTGACGGGCATTTTGGCTATGCTGCCACACAAGATCTGTCGGATGCGGGACTGGATCGCGCCTTTACTCAAGCCTTGGCGCTGGCGCGGTCGTTTGCGTCTCGAGCCTTGCACCGATTTTCATTTTCGGAAGTGCGGCCGAAGGCGCAGGGAAGTTATCGCAGCCCCGGAAAAATAACGATGGATCAGCTCGGATTCGCCGAGGCGAGCGAGCGTTTGACCAAGGCGAGTCTGGCCATGAAAGTTTCAGATGAAGTGATTCACCGAATGGCGCGATTGATTTTGGTTGAGACCAGTATTCAATTGGTTTCGAGTTCAGGCACCGAAGTGGATCAAGAATTTAAAATGTTGATGACTGATTTCAATGCCGCCGCCAAGCGCGGATCAGAGGTTCAAGTGCGGTCCGATCAGGGGGGATTGGCTCGTTGCTATCAATCCGGGATGGAAGACCTGCAATTAGATAATATATTGCCTCGTTGTTACAAAGTGGGAGTCGAGGCCGTGAGTTTGTTGTCGGCTGAGGACTGTCCTTCTGGAAAATTCGACGTGATTTTGGCTCCAGACCAAATGATGTTGCAAATTCACGAATCGATTGGTCATCCTCTGGAACTCGATCGCATCCTGGGCGACGAGCGAAATTTTGCGGGCTGGAGTTTTGTTGGCCTCGAAGACTTCGGAGTTCTTCAGTATGGCAGTCCCTTGATGAATGTGACTTACGATCCCACTCAGCACCAAGAGCTCGCCTCGTTTTCATTCGACGACGGTGGGCAACGAGCGACCAGTGAGTTTTTGATCAAAGAAGGAAAGCTAGTGAGGGGCCTTGGTGGACTCGAAAGCCAGGCTCGGTCGCACAAGCCGGGCGTGGCGAATTTTCGATCGGCCAGCTGGAATCGCGCGCCGATCGATCGAATGGGAAACATCAATCTTTTGCCAGGGTCCTCGTCGTTGCCCGAGATGGTCAAATCGATTGAGAGGGGAGTGATGATGTATTCCAACAAATCCTGGTCGATCGACGACTATCGACGCAAATTTCAGTTCAGCTGTGAGTACGGCGAGTTCATTGAAAATGGGAAGGTCACGAAAGTTGTGAAAAATCCAAATTACCGGGGCGAGACTCTGGGTTTTTGGCGCTCGCTAGCAGCCGTGGGTGATAAAATTGAAACCTACGGAAGTCCTTACTGCGGCAAAGGTGAACCTAGTCAAATTATCCGCGTTGGCCACTCGGCACCTCATTGTTTGTTTCGCAATCTTGAAGTTTTCGGAGGTGGCAAGTGATGTTCGCGAAAGATTGGTCACAAAGAGTCGAGAGCTATTGGAATGGCATTTGCGGAGATTTATTTTCGCAGCTGCAGGATTCAGAAAATTTGTCGTTGTCTTTGTCGGGCGAAAACTCTCTGTATGTGCGCACAAGTCAGGCCAAAGTTCGCCAGGCCACGCAGGTCGAGCAGTTGTTTGTGGCCATGGTTTTCAAGCACCAGCAAAAAACTTATCACAGCCGCCAACCCCTAACGATGAATCTGGCGCAGGATCGGGCTCACTTTCAGGAGGTCTTAAAGATGTTGCGCAAACGTCTGCAAGAGCTGCCGGAGGATCCTTATTTTGTGCCAATGAAAAATGAAGGCACCAGCCACTTTCACGGGGCTCACGCTGGCCCAGAACCAATGCAGATTGCCGAACAGATGTTAGAGCCGACTCAAAATCTGGATTTTGTGGGATTTCTGACGGCGGGAGACAAGGTCCTGGCCTCGCAAAATAGCTTGGGACAGCGCCATTGGTTTTCGCAAAATTCATTTTTCATCGACTATTCGATCTATCACGGACCTAAGGCAGCAAAGGACCTCTATTCAGGGTCGCAGTTTGATTCCAAGATGTGGGAAATTCGCCTGGGTGAGTCTCGCAAACACCTCGAGCACTTGCTATTGCCGGAAAAAGTTCTTACACCTGGAAAATTCAGGGCTTACTTATCACCACATGCCTTAGCACAGGTCGTAGGAATCACTGAATGGGGCGCATGGAGCTTCCAAGGTTACAAAGATGGTTCGTCGGCGTTTCGCAACTGGTATGATGGGCAGGTGCAGCTCTCTGAAAAACTCTTTGTCGGTGAAAACTTCACTTTGGGATTGAATCCGCGCTTCAATGAAAATGGGGAAGTGGCTCCCGAAAAACTGATGCTAGTTGAAGCCGGTCAACTTTCAAATTTGCTCGTTAGCACAAAGAGTTCCCAAGAATTCAAAGTGCCTGCGAACAACGCCAGTTTGTCAGAATCACCGCGAAGTTTAGAGATTCGAGGCGGGGACCTCGACACTCCGATGGTTTTGGGAACTCTGGACCATGGGGTTTATCTTTCGCATCTGCACTATTTGAATTGGAGTGACCGTCAAACAGCCCGAATCACTGGCATGACTCGCTTCGATTGTTTTTACGTCGAAGGCGGCAAGATTCAAGGGCCCATTAAAGATATGCGTTTTGATGTTGGCCTTTTTAAGATGTGGGGTCCTAACTTGGTTGCGCTCACCAGCCAGTCGGAAGTCATTCCGAACACCGCGACTTACGAAGAGCGTTCGAGCGGAGGATCCAAATTGCCAGGGATGATTGTGAGTGACTTTGAGTTCACACTCTAATGAGTTGCTGAATGAAACTTTACTTTTCATCAACCCCAAATCGTGATTTACTTTTTTCCGCAACCGCTCTGCCCGATTGAGGACAGATTCTGAGGAGGATTCATGGCTAGCAAGAGTTCAACGATGCATCGAATGATGGAATCTTTGTCCAAGAACGCAAATGTAAAAAAAGTGATGAACGAGTTTCATCGCCTAAGTGAAGATCTCAAAAGTCGCCAAGCGGCTTTGCACTTAGATCCAGGTGCGAAGGCAGCTTTGAAAAAAGCCAAGGTTCGTTACCAGTCACTTCTTAAACAGATCCAAAAAACACAATCGCGCCTCAAGGGCGAGTTGAACGATGCTGCATCCTTGTTCAAAAAGTCTGCGAAGGAAGTTCGCACGGACCTTGAGAAGTTTCAAACTTTGGCGAGTAAAAAAAGCGGCGGTTTGATTCCAGCAAGTAAAAAGAAAAAAGCCATTCGCAAGAAAGTGGCCAAAGTGACCAAAGCCGCTACGAAAAAAACTCCAGGCCGGCGGGGCCGTCCGCCGGGTCGCAAAGCCTAGGCTACTTTCAGTCCCAATCGCTTTCGCGTTTGCTTCATCTCGCTCACCTCTCGTTCATCTCTGAATGGTCACTGCTGCCTGCAATCTCTAGAATCCTAGAGATTGCACGGTAAGTTCGACAGTTCTCAGTCTCGTCACCTCATTCGAGAAAACCATTTTTATTATATTTTTCAGGAGCTTAGGGCCTCTGTCCCACTCTGGTACAGCTGTTGCATTTGAGTGGTCTGAGCTGGCCAAATCGGAAGCCGTTTTTTTACGGACTTGCCGTTTTGATGATGGCGACGAGACTTGGAACAAGAAAGGCTTTGTATGAAATTCGACGCAAATTTAGTGAGACTCCTCATCGGCTTTTCAATTCTCGCGGCTTTGGCAGCGTGCGGAGCCAAAAATAACGATGATAAACGAACGACCACACCCTATGTGAATTCCAATTTCACGAACACCGGCTCCTATACGTTTCGAAGCGATGGCCAGTGTTATTCGACGACAGGGCAAGTGGTGGCGACGAGCTATTGCAACACCTCTGGTTTCACGATGAATGGTCAGTACTGCTACTCTTCCACGGGCCAGGTCGTTGATAACAGCTATTGCACCAACAACTCGAACAACTTGAATAGCAACTTGAACACGGGTTTTAGCTCTGGATTGATGAACAACGGATTTATGGGCTCAGGATACATGAACACAATGGGTGGGTACGGACAGCAGTGCTACGGAGTTTATTATTACCTTAGCTATGCCGGTTACCAGCCCGTTCAATGCAATGGAATGAACTGCACGGGTTTTACGTTGGCGAACACTCAAGGTCAGACCGTTCTTTGCCGGTAAACTCTTTTTTCGGTGATTTTTCAGACGACAGTGGCGGTGCCACCGGCAAGGTGAAATGAAACTGGGCACCTCGGCCCACTTCGCTTTCCACCCAAATTCGACCGCCCTGAGCTTCAACGAAAGCCTTTGCGATTGAAAGCCCCAACCCCGTGCCCTGGCGTGCCGTCGACTTTTCCTGCCAAAATTTATCGAAAATTCTTGGCAGTTGATCTGGATTGATTCCAGGTCCGTTGTCTTGAATGGTGATTTGAACATCGCGCTCACGCGATTTTAAAATAATTTCGACCTGGCCATTGGCCGGTGTAAATTTGAAGGCATTTCCCAGTAAGTTGGAAAGCACTTGTTCAACCCGGCCGCGGTCACATTGCAAAATGGGATTTTTCAATTCCATTTGTGCGGTCAGTGCGATTGATTTTTGCTGAGCGAGCGGCGTGAATTGAAGCAGAATCTCCTCAATGATCACACGAATGTTGTGGCGGCCGATCTCGGGCGCTAAAACCCCGGCCTCGATCCTCGAATGATCCAGCAGGTTGCGAATCAGATTTTCCATTGTGCGGATTGATCGCATGGCAATATCAACGGCCTCGTGCAATGTCGGTAAATGCCCCGGAATGGCTTGCACCTCTTCAATGAGTAGCTCCATGCTCATTCTCATCGTGGCCAAAGGGTTTTTCAAATCGTGGGAAACCACTTCGACCGTTTCTTTACGGGCCTGCGAGATTTTTTTTTCGTGGGCAAAGAGTTGGGCGCGTTTTTCATCCTGCTCTCGCTTTTGCCGCAGCAGACGAGTGGCCAACGCTGCGATGACGGCAAACAAAAGGATCGTTAAGATTGTAACGGCACTTAGCCCTAAAGTGAGGCGCCGGGCGGTGCGATTGGCTTCGAGTTTGGCATTTTCAAAGGCTTCGCCTTTTTTTTGAAGAAGTTGGGCAATTCCACCGGTCGCAGCTTTGGTTTCTTCGCGACTTTCCCTGGTGAAGAAGGCGTTCACATCTTCCTTTGATGTTCCGCCAAACCTCAGCTTCATCCCTTCTTGTGCGATTTCATACATTTCTTGTTCTGTGCTCGCGATCGTTTTTAGAAGCGCTTCTGTCTCGATGTCTTTGTTCGAGACTTGAAGTTGTTGCAGAATATCGCGAAAGCGTCCGCGGGCGGCTTGAAATTGATGGGTGATCGAAGAGTCTCCGGTCAGAACAAACAGAGGCATGACGGCCAGCTGAGTGCTCAGCTCATTGCGCAATTTTTCACTCAATAAAAGTTGCTCAGCGTACACAGACACGATGGTGTTTTTTGTACTGACAATTTTATCGAGAGAATAGAGTCCACACGCTGACAAAACCACGAGACTTACAAACGAGAAACAAAAGCCAAGAAAAATTTTTTTCTGGAAGTTGAGCAACACTGCGCCGCCTCCTTTTTTTTCTGATCAGAGGGCCATCCTATCTGCGTCTGAGAATTTCGCAAGAAATGGCGCTCCGTCACTTCAAATGATCTGTGGACCTGCTCCTTACGTCCAGTCAGAGTGTGGATCACACTTGCCCTGAAGTAATTCTCTGGCGAAAATCTAGACAGTAACCGGAGGCTTTGATTCGTGGTAAGACTCGGTCGTTAGAAGCAGTTCTGATTTTGGGGGTGGCATGGGTGTGGGTTTTAAATCGATCTCATTGTGGTGTCTTCCATTCGTTGTGATGGCCTGTGCAAAGTCAGACTCACGGCGTGTTCCGCTCAACGATGAAGAGAAGGGCCAAGTCGCGGAATATGTCGGTTCGATGAAGACCTACAGCGAAGCAAACGGCCACTACATGGCGGTCCAGTCTTTAGTCGAGAGCAGTCACACTCTTTTTGTCTGGGCGAGCGATGCCATTGTGATGGCTGATATCGGAACTCGCACCGTCGATGAATATTTGATTCTTCAATTGCGAGAAAAAGAAGTGGTCGATTTTTTTCCAAATGCATCGGCCGAAGATCTTGGCAAATTTTTGCGTTTCACTAAGGAGCGCTTTGCCAGCCAAAATGGAATCTGGCAATATCTTGCGAAAGCTCGGCGATCATTGCCGGCCGACGACATCAAAGTCGAAATGGCCTTCCGACAACTGCAAGGACAAAATTTTTTGCAGGACTGGAGTCGAAAAGAAGCGGCCTCATTGCAGACGGCCCAATTTCAAACTCCAGCAGATTCAATTGAGCGACAGCGGGTGCAGGTTGAACCACAGTCGAAACTCACACCGGATTCTAAGGCTTATGCAACTTATGGTCAAGGCTCCTTTGTTCATGTTGACGGAGCCAAACTGGGTGCCTTGATGTTTATCGACCGCGTTCACAAAGTTCCTCCTCGACCGGCCTTTCGAAATACGATGCAACAAGCGATCAACAGCGAAACGGAGCATCGATTTACGGCCTATAAAGTATTTGCCGCCGACCTGACCCAAATTTTCACAGAAGGCGCCAGGTTGTTTTCAATTCATCCCGAGTTTTCTGAAGCCGATCTGGCAGGACTCAGTCCGTTGGAGATTTTGACGGGCGAAGTTGGAATTGAGGATCTGAAAAGTGCCGAACGAGAAAAGTACATCAAGGATCTGAGTACGGAAGATGAGCGCATGAAGTATGACACCCTCGACAAAGTAAAAGCCCTGCAAGCCAAAGCGGTGGAGCATTTCTATTTGGCTCAACGATGGGTGCAAACCCGCACGTGGCACAAAGCCGTTGGTGATGAAAAGTTTAGGAGTGCGGAACTGGTGTGGGTGGATTATTCCAAATTGGTGGAAAAGTTCAATATGGAAACGACGGCGTTGGCGGACGTTCTCAGC
>CALCCV010000665.1 GCA_937900305.1 uncultured Pseudobdellovibrionaceae bacterium
TTTCCCTACACGACGCTCTTCCGATCTAATTTTGGCTTCTTTGACGGAATGTTCCGTCAATCAAGTTCCGCAGATATGCGAGCCACTTTGACTCCGCTCGGAGGCACGAGGTTTGCTATCCTTGCGACTGTACAAATGGGTGGTCTCATTTATAAAATTTTTCTGTTAAGAGGGAACGATGAAACTGTTTTCAGCAAGCCTGGGACTTTTTTTAGTGTCAATTTGTCTCTCCGCTATCGCGAGCGAAAATGTCTATGGCGAATGGATGGGGAAGCGATACGACTTCTATTTACGCGAATCCAGCGACAATATCTATGGAACATACGGGAGCGATCGAGCAGATTTCTATGTTCGTGGCAGCTCAGAAAATATCTATGGCACTTTATTTACCAACAACTTTGACGTTTACGTAAGGCCTTCTTCTGAAAATATCTACGGAACTTTGCCTTGCGGAGCCACGGATTTTTATTATCGAAAGTCTAGCAAGAATGTTTATGGAACCTACTGTGGCCAGAGATTCGATGTCTACTACGCCACAGAGGAGGATACAGTTGAAGCTGCCAAGGAATTATTGCTTTATGCAATTAGGGATGAATTTCCACTTCCTGTTCGGGGTGTTATTGAACGATTTATTTTGCGAAGAATTCGCTTTTAAATAAAATCAATTCCCGATCTCACAACCAGGGACATTTCGACGTTGGCACGCAGCCATTTTGATGTAATCGCTGCTTGCAGAGTCTTCTGAGAGATACTCGGACTGAGCTCTCTTAAGATCAAGACCTGCATCGCAAAGAGTTTCGATCACCTCTTCTTGAAATCGGGTGAGCGTGCCTTGGTTTTTCAGAATTTCAATGGCCTTCGATAGCGGCTTATAAAATCGGAGAGTCAAATTAGCACTTGCTACGACGGCCCTTTCTCGAAGTCCAGATTCTTGAGATAGTGGATCTGCGGCAATTTCTTCAGCCACCTTTGTCGTTGACTCCACTTTGTCGAGCAAAGTCTGATTATTCAAAATCTTTCGAGCGCAGATTTCTACTGAACTTGCTTCAACCGTATTTACGGACTCGTCGTAATGTCTAGGGATTTCACAGTCTACTCCGCCGCGAGAGCCAAAGCTGTTATTTGCAATAAGGAGCGTTCCTACAAGCGTGATGATCATTTGGTATTTCATAAAATTCCCTTCGTTTGATTGAACTGTTTAGCTTCCTTTTGAAAGATACCTGCATGTAGCCCGCTCGACGAGCGACATTGACCGACATCAACTGCAACGATCGTGGACTCGATCTTGCTTTGCTTTCAAGGTACGAGTGCAAACAGTCTCAAAATTGTACACATTCCTAGGCACGTGAGTGCAAAAATTGTCACCGCCGCAACGCTGGCGCCGACTGCACCTATGTCCCAGGACTATCTATTTCTCTTAGCTCTTGAGGAGCAGGGAAAGCACAATGAAATCGCTGATTGGTATCACTCTCATCCCTCATGTTCTTTAGCTGAGAGTTCACTGTCCTGCCTGACGTTTATAACCTTGGGTGAAATGTCTCAGGTTCACAAGATTCTTTCAACAAGTTCTTGGAATCTGCATAAGAACTCCGAGACTATGGTTAACTACCTGATCGCACGGGCGCGCCTTGCTGCCAAAAACTTTCAGTGGACCGAAGCCAAGTGGAAATCACTCCGAGCCTTAGCTGTGGCAAATCGGATTGGCAGCTTATCGAGGGCAGCCATCGCCCAGTTTTTTTTAGCTTATACTTACCGAGAGTCAAACCGCCCTTACT
>CALCCV010000666.1 GCA_937900305.1 uncultured Pseudobdellovibrionaceae bacterium
AGGTTATCCAAAGGGATGTCGTTGGTTTGCAGTTGGTTCATGGGCACCCCTCCCTTCCTGGCAGATTATCGGAAGAATTTGGGAAAAACTTGAATTTTCCGCGCATGCGTTCGGTGAAATGGGCCAATGGCACGGCTTCCCTTCGCGTGCTCTCGGCAGTTGAAAAAAAGCTCAGTCTCGCTTCCGCCAGCACATTGGCGCCTTTCCAACAGTGGCCATTTGAAGATGCACCTTCGGGACAAGTGCTAAAAGAGTTTTACTCACGGTTTCGGTGAGAGAGTTGTTGATCAAAGAAAGCGCTGTCGAGCCCGACCTTCGTAAATTCAATCTTGAACACAGGCGCTTCGTGAAAGTGGCGGTGGACGCACCATTGCCGAAACCACTCACTTACCTTGACGAGGGCTCAGAAGGAGTCGTGAGGGGACAGATCGTTCAGGTTCCGCTCGGTCGCCGATCGAAATTGACCAGGGGTTTGATCGTTGGCACGGCGACTGAGGCGGAAGCTAACGAATTTAAAAATTTAAAATCTATCTCAAAGGAAATGGTCGAATGGCCGCCACTGCCTGAGCCATTCGTGAAATGGCTTGAGTGGCTTTCGCAGTACTATTTGTATCCTTTGGGATTTGTATTTTCAAATGCCCTACCTCGCCTCGGTCGATTCACTCAGCGGAAAACCAAACACCCATCACCTGTTCGAAGTTCTGAACGAACCACGCCACCGGCGTTGACAACTGAGCAGGCCAAGGCTGTGAATGCCATTACAAAAGTGCTCGACGGATTTTCAGCACATTTGCTGTTGGGAATCACCGGTTCAGGCAAGACCGAAGTTTATTTGAGGGCGCTTGAACCCATCTTAGCCGCGGGCAAAAAAGCGATCGTGTTGGTTCCCGAAATTTCTTTAACGCCACAGTTGTTGTCGCGTTTCGCGAATCGTTTCGGAGCCGAAAAAATCGCCAGTCTCCACTCTCAACTCACCGATCGCGAAAAAACCAATATGTGGTGGACGATGGTTGACGGTCCCGCCCAAATTTTAATCGGCGCCCGCTCGGCGCTCTTTTGTCCACTCGCAAATCTTGGAATGATCATTGTGGATGAGGAGCAGGAGCTCAGTTTCAAACAAGAAGATCATTTGAGGTATCACGCTCGCGATGCAGCTCTTGTCTTGGCGAAGCTCAGTGGCTGTCCCATTATTTTAGGGTCCGCAACACCAAGTTTAGAAACCTGGCAAAATGTCCTCACACAAAAGTTTCAAGTTCATGAACTCACCCATCGGGCAGTTGCTGTCGTGCCGCCGACGCTGGAAGTTGTCGATATGAGGGGTCTCGAGTCAACTCAGGATTTGCCTGGTTGGCTAAGCCCAAAAATGCACGGAGCCATTGAAACGGCTCTGGCTGCGGGCAAACAAGCGGCGCTATTTTTGAATCGTCGAGGTGTTGCAAATCTTTTGCTTTGCCCAGCTTGCGGATTTTCTTTCGAGTGTCCCAACTGTGACATCAACCTGACATTGCATCACCGGACCCTCGTTTGCCACTATTGCGAATATCACCAGAGCGTTCCCGGTGTCTGTCCCGACTGCAAGGAGGGGGAGCTCAAACCGATTGGCATTGGTACGGAAAAAATTCAATCGGATCTCGCCGAACTCTTTCCCGAGGCCCGCATCTTTCGTGCAGATCGAGACGAAATTCAATCTCGTCAGGACTATGAGAAACTCATCGAAGATATGGAAAAACAAAACATCGACATTCTCGTCGGCACGCAGATGATCGCAAAGGGTTTAGACTTTCCCCATTTGCAAATGGTGGGATTGGTTCTTGCCGACATCGGAATGAATTTTCCAGATTTTCGAGCCGGTGAAAGAATGTATCAGCTGATGACTCAAATGGCAGGCCGAGCAGGTCGCCACGTAAAAGAGGGTGAACCGCCAGGACAAGTGATCATTCAAACTTACAATCCCACGCACTCCGCAGTTCAGCATGCCATCGGTTCCTCTTACGCCGCTTTTGCCGAAGCAGAGTTAGCGATTCGCCAGCTGTTTCATTATCCTCCACACGGGTATATGATCGCGATCAAAGTTCAGTCGTTAGAAAAATCCTTAGCCTCGAATTTCATTGGAGGCTTGGCGCGCAAGTTGAATTCATTGAAGGCAAAAGATGAAAATAAATTTGCGGTCGAATTGCTTGGTCCAACTGAGTCGCCTCTGTCAAGAATCAAGAATCAATATCGATTTCATCTTCTTCTCAAGGATACAAATCGGCAAAGGCTTCATAAAGTTTGTCAATGGCTGATCGAAAATGAAGAGCCACCGCCTAAGGTCAAGTTAGTTGTCGATGTCGACCCTATGAATCTTCTTTAGTTCTCCTCTGGACGTGCTCAGCCGAAGAGTTTGGCCAAGATTCGATAGTGCTAGCCATCGCCCGCGCTTTTTGGAAAAATAGTGGAATGCTAGCATGTCCCCGATGCGGTCTTCAGGTGACCGAACTCAGCTCTTTAGATGCAGAAATGAAGGCGCAATTGCAGGCCGTCGGAGAGACCGCAGTGCCCGATCAAATCTGCCGCGGCTGCGCATCGGATCTCAAAAAAACTTTGAGCATGGCAAAAGGTGGAGTTCTGATGGCGCAAGAGCGCGCCAAAGAAGTTCATAAGTTCCAACTTTGGAACAGTCGAGTGCAGCTGATTCGCAAAGCGCGCGGGTATATGAATCAAAAGTTATATAACGAAGCGGCGCTGTCCTATGAAAAGTACATTCGAATTTTAGAAATTTTTTTCGGCCTCAAAAAAGGCGAAACAATTCGACCCGAACATTTTCGCGACAATGCTCGCACAGAAGAGATCACTGTCGTTGCGTCAGTGTATTGGGATTTATTTCGAATCTACGACACCTTCGATGCGATGCACGCGCGCCAAGAAAATGTGGCACAACAACTCGCTAATTTTTCGCGATTCACGCCCATCTTTCCCGACATCGTACGAAAGGCGGAGGTTTTTCAAAAAACCGCAAAAAATCCTCACGCTGTAAAAAGTTTTTTGAAATTTTCGGCGGCGTCGCGGCCACGGTGTTTTGTTGCTACGGCGGTGTTTGAAGATCCCCTGGCATCTGAAGTACAGTGGCTGAGATTGTATAGAGATGTCTGTCTCTTGCCTTCGCGTGGGGGGCGCTGGTGGATTTATATTTACTATCAGTTTTCTCCGCCGCTGGCGCGGATCATTGATCGCAATGGCGGGTTGAAGATATTTTTACGCCCGATCTTATCACTCTTTGCCAAACGAGCCAGGCGCCTCTGCCATCGCCAGTTTGCAGTCGCCTTTGGCACAGAATCCCTTGCAAAGTCGCCACTTTTTTTCAATGATCAGATCAATGGTGAAGAAAACTTCTGAAAATTCTTATGATGTCGTGATTGTCGGCTCTTCATTAGCCGGCATTCTTGCTGCTCAACGGCTCACTCGCAAAGGACAAAAAGTTCTACTATTAGAGGCGAGTGATCAGTACGGAAAAACTTTAGCTACGGTCAATTGGCAGGGTCTAGCGGTTGTTGGTGATGTCGCCGCGCTGAGTGCATTTCCCGAGGATCAAGCGATTTTAGAGCAATGGTCTGAAGAGCTGAATAAGCAAGATTTCCAGCTCTCTTTTTCTCTGCGGCCCAACGAATTTGTGACCGATTTGCAGCAAGAGTTGAAACCGTTTCTTGGCTTTGGCGATCACGCACCTGAATTTTATCATTGCATTGATGAGCTTTTGAATGGTCAGCGTCTCGGCCTAGTGCCCGTTCTCAGTGAAGTCATGACGTGGTTGTTGGAGCAAATTCCTCATAAACAGACACTCGCTGAAGTTTCAAAAATTTATACCGCCGGTGAAGGCGCAACAATGTCTCTTGCGGGTTTGCAAATCAACTCGGCCAAAGATTTTTTCTGTGATCAAATTTTTTGGCTCGAGAGTCCTCGGACTTTGTTGCCGTTGCTTCCTCAAGCAATGATCTCGCAAAAGCAACGCACTCGGTGGACGAAGCGTGAGTTGTGGGCCAAAGTGGGCCTAGATCTGTTTTACAAAAGTGCGGTGTTAAATTCTGAACAATCGATGGTTCTGCTGGGCAGTCATCGCGACGACGCTCAGCCGGTGATTGGTCAGTGTTGGTCAGGGGCTGAGTTGAAGGCTGCAGGGAAGGTCCCGGCACCCGAGGACGAGATTGTCGACGTTTCTAATTTCCCTTCCAGCTCAGCGGGCGGCTCAGACGATCCCATGCAACTAGCCGCCTCTGAAACGACAGAGAGCGATGGCCAGCTTTGGCGTTGGCAGGCTTACCTCAGCGAAGACTTGGCTGATGAACCCGAAAATGTAAACGAAGTGTTGAAGCGCATGCGACGAATGATTAAAAAGCAAATGCCACTCGAAGAGGCCGTTGAACGCATTGTCGTTTGGCCCGCTTCCGCGGGGCATTTTGAATCCAAAGAGGGCGAGTGGATCTCAGCCCTGTCACCTCAATTGAAGCTGGGTCATAGCTCGCTCCGTGCTCGGCAGGGATTGGCTTCAGAGATCATCGCAGCTCAAAAAATTCTTGAAAGTTTAGAGCTGACTCCAGCACCCAAGCGACGTGGAAAAAAAGAGGCAGAGCATCATTCGACTCTTTCTGGAGAGGCCGAAACGCCGTCGCTTGCACCAGAAACCACTTCTGATCTCACTCTCTAAAAAACGACCTCAGTCTCAAATAAAAACCACTTGGACCCTTGCTAGGTTCGTGATAGCCCTAGCGAAAATTCACACCTCCTGTGTGTTTCTGGTCCCGGTGGATCAAGCGACTTGAGAGATGGTTGAAAGAGGCTCGGAAAACGGTCTTTCTCAGCGTTTCAACAAAGTTGACAATTTACCAAATGGGTCATCCCAAGAGTTTTCCTGACTCTTGGCCGCAGGAGGGAGGGTCAACCAGAAGGAGGAACCATGTCTCAAGTTACTATGAAGGACATGCTCGATGCAGGCGTGCATTTTGGGCATCAAACTCAACGTTGGAATCCAAAGATGAAGCCGTTCGTTTACACGGCTCGCGGCGGGATCCACATCATCGATCTCCAAAAGACGGTCATAAAAGCTCAACGCGCTTATGATTTTGTCAGAGACATGGCTGCCAATGGCGGCCGTTTGATCTTTGTCGGAACTAAAAAACAAGCTGTCGAGCCGATCATCGAAGCGGCCAATCGCTGTGGTCAGTTTTACGTCACCAAACGTTGGTTGGGTGGAATGCTGACGAACTTTGAAACCATCAAAGCGTCTATCGATCGCCTTCGTCGCATCGATCAAATGCGCGAAAAGGGTGAGTTCAGTTATTTTTCTAAAAAAGAGCGAGCGCGTCTCGACAAAGAGGCTCTTCGTTTGACGGACTTCTTGAACGGCATTCGTGACATGAAAGACATGCCATCTGCGATGTTTGTTGTCGATTTACCGAAGGAACATATTGCCGTTGCGGAGGCTAAGCGTCTCGGCATCCCGGTTGTTGGAATTGCAGACACCAACAGCGATCCCGAAGGAATTGAATATCCAATTCCCGGTAATGACGATGCCATTCGTTCGATCAAACTGTTTTCCAATATGGTGGCTGACGCTTACATCGAAGGTTATAAATTATGGGAAGCCAAAGCGCGCACTAACACTGATAAGCAGTCGGATGTTTCTCGTGAAAAAGAAGAGGCTGGCGCTGCCAGTGCTGCAGGCCGTGATGACCGCAGCCGAGCGCGCAAACCTCGCCCTGCCGCCGGAGCAGGTCCTGCCGCTCCAGCTCGTGAAGCTGCTAAAAGACCAGAGCCAACAGTGGTTAAAGTTGCAAAGCCTCGTAAACTAGTTGCAGCTGGAACAGCCGAAGACGTTGAAATTCAAGCGGAGCTTGAACAACCTAGCGCCGACGATGCTGAAACACCCACGACGACAGAAGAATAATTTAGGAAACGGAGTAAGGAATGTCTATCTCAGCTACTTTAGTGAAGGAACTCCGCGAGAAAACCAACGCGGGGATGATGGATTGTAAAAAAGCTCTTGAAGAGACCAAGGGAAACTTCGACGCGGCTGTTGAGTGGCTGCGTGTGAAGGGCCTTGCTTCCGCGGGCAAAAAAGCTGGCCGTATTGCCGCTGAAGGTATGGTTCACTCTTACATTCACGGTGAAGGAAAAATTGGCGTAATGCTTGAGGTGAATTCTGAAACAGATTTCGTAGCCCGCAATGAAGGCTTCCGAACATTTGTTCAAGACATCGCTTTGCACATTGCCGCCTCTGCGCCGTTGGCCGTTGGACCAGATGAAATTCCTGCGGCTGTTATTGAAAAAGAAAAAGAGATCATGCGAGCTAAAAACATCGAGCAAGGTAAGAAACCTGAGATGTTGGACAAGATCGTTGAAGGTCAGATTAAAAAGTTCATCGCTGAAAACTGCCTCTTAGAACAAGCGTTTGTCAAAAATCCAGATATCAAAATCAACGAATATTTAAAAGAAACCATCGCAAAAATTGGTGAAAACATTGTGATTCGTCGCTTTGTTCGATACGAATTGGGCGAAGGTATTGAAAAGAAATCGAACGATTTTGCGGCTGAGGTCGCAGCCCAAATGAAGGGGCACTGACTTTGAAGTCGCCATACAAAAGGATTTTGCTGAAGCTCAGTGGTGAGCACATGGCGGGAAAAGAGGGTTTCGGCATCAACGCCCAAGTTCTTCAAGAGGTGGCGCAAGAGATTGCGGCCACTCACCGCCTTGGTCTGCAAATTGGAATTGTGATCGGCGGCGGAAATATCATTCGCGGTGAAAAATATCAGGCGCAAGGAATGGATCGGGCCAGTTCAGACTACATGGGTATGTTGGGCACAGTCATTAATGCGCTGGCTCTTCAGAATGCCCTTGAAAAAGAAGGCATTCCCACACGAGTTCAGACAGCCATCGAAATGGCCGAAATTGCTGAACCCTACATTCGTCGAAAAGCCATCCGACATTTTGAAAAAAATCGAGTTGTGATTTTCGCGGCGGGCACAGGGAATCCATTTTTTACCACTGACACGGCTGCGGCCTTGCGGGCGGCAGAAATCAATGCCGACGTGATTATGAAGGCGACTAAGGTCGATGGAGTTTATAATAAGGACCCTATGAAGTACGCAGATGCGGTAAAGTATGACCGCATCTCTTACATGGAAGTGATCAGTCTAGGGCTTGGTGTGATGGATCACACTGCGATCACACTGTGTAAAGAGAACAAATTGCCAATCATTACGTTCAATTTGAATACCCCTGGGAATGTGCAAAAGGCTGCGAAAGGCGAAAGCGTTGGCACGCTGGTCGCGAACTAGTTAAATCAGACAGTGCAGGAGATAGATTCATGACGGCTCAAGTGAAAACTCAGATGCAAGACAAAATGGAAAAGTCACTCAAGGCTCTGGTGGAAGACCTTAAAAAAGTTCGCACCGGACGAGCTCAGGTTTCGATGTTGGATGGTGTTCGAGTGAATTATTATGGCTCGATGTCTCCACTCAGTCAGGTCGCTTCGATTTCGACACCAGATGCGAAATCGTTTTTAATTGCCCCTTGGGAAACTTCCATTTTGAAAGAAATTGAACAGGCGATTGTGAAAAGTGATTTGGGTTTGGCTCCCATGAACGATGGGAAGGCCATTCGATTGAAAGTTCCGGACCTCACTGAAGAACGTCGAAAAGATCTGGTCAAGCAAGTTAAGAAGACAATCGAGGATGCTCGTGTGAGATCGGAAGAGCGTC